>CALMMX010000196.1 GCA_937868545.1 uncultured Bacteroidota bacterium | reverse complement strand
TATTAAATTTTGTTCCTGCTAACTCTTGTATTTCAGCATCAACCTTAGTAATATCATCTTGCAATTGTGCCGAAAACTCTTGTAATGCATTTACATCTAAATTAATCCCTTCACGTTCCATGCCTGCTAATGCCTCTATTAATGGCAATTCCACCTCATGAAACAATTTATCTACACCCGCTTCTTTTAATTTTGGTTCAAAAATAGTTTTCAATTTTAGGGTAACATCAGCATCTTCAGCAGCATAATCTTTAATTACATCTATTGCTACATCACGCATACTTAATTGATCTTTACCTTTTTTTCCAATTAAATCATCGATACTAATAGGCGAATAATCTAAATATGTTTCAGCCAAAACATTCATATTATGACGCATTTCGGGCATAAATAAAAAATGCGCA
The DNA here is from genome assembly GCA_937868545.1 of uncultured Bacteroidota bacterium. Classification (GTDB taxonomy): domain Bacteria; phylum Bacteroidota; class Bacteroidia; order B-17B0; family Aurantibacillaceae; genus UBA4416. The sequence continues at coordinate 35,432 of CALMMX010000196.1, read as the reverse complement.
ACCATGGTATCCCACAATTTATTTTTTATTTCTATACCATAATTTTTTAAAACTTGTAAATCGTATTTAATATTTTGACCAACCAATGTTTTAGATTCATTTAAGAACAAAGGTTTAAATAAATTCATTAATTGCTGCGCTTCCTCTTGATTTGATGAAACTGGCACATAAAACGCTTGGTTTTCTTTCACAGAAAATGACAAACCTACCAATTCAGCATTAATGGTATTTAAATCAGTTGTTTCAGAATCAAAACAAAACTCATCATGTGAATTTAATAATTCAATTAAAGTTGAAATTGTTTCTGGTGTATTACACAATACATAATCAACCAAAATATCTTTTATAGTTTTAAAAACTTTTGCTTCTGTCTCTTCTAATAATTCATCATTACTAGCCTGTTCTTCTGCCGAGCTAAATAAATCATTAACTGCAGGTTTACTTGGTGTTTTAGATTTCGATACATCAGCAATTGGTGCAGAAGAAACTGATCCAATATCTTCTCCCAAAATTTTTTGAGCCAATCCTCTAAATTCTAATTCGGTAAACAACTCACGGAGTGCCTCTTTATTTACTGGTTGTAATGCCAATTCCTGTTCATTAAATTCTACAGGCACATCTAAAATAATTGTAGCTAATCGTTTTGATTGAATAGCCATCTCTTTATTATTTTCAACTTTTTCTTTTAACTTACCTTTTAACTTGTCAGTATTTAAATATAAATTTTCTACACTGCCATAATCTTTCACTAATTGAATAGCTGTTTTTTCTCCTACACCTGGGATGCCTGGGATATTATCGGCTGTATCTCCCATTAATCCTAAAATATCAATGAGTTGAGATACATTTTGAATTTCCCATTTTTTACAAATCTCTTCTTTACCTAATATTTCGGGAGCATTACCAAAACGAGCTGGTTTATAAATAAATGTATTTTCATCCACTAACTGTCCATAATCCTTATCGGGAGTCATCATGTAAGTTGTAAAGCCTTGTTGTTCGGCAACCTTAGCCAAGGTGCCAATTGCATCATCTGCCTCAAAACCAGGAGTTTTAATAATGGGAATATTAAAGCCCTCAATTAATTGATTTATGTATGGTAAACTAGCACGCAAATCATCGGGCATTTCTTCACGATGTGCTTTGTAGGCTTCAAATTCAATATGTCGAGCTGTTTGTTCAGGAGTATCGAATACAACAGCAATATGAGTTGGTTTTTCTTTATTTAAAATTTCGAGTAAAGTATTTGTAAAACCAAAAATTGCAGAGGTATTTAATCCTTTTGAGCTTACACGGGGATTTTTAGCAAAGGCAAAATGAGCTCTGTATATTAAAGCAAAGGCATCTAGTAAAAATAATTTTTTGGTAGTATCTTTTGTTATCATAAGTTTGAATAATTGTAATTATATATAATATAGCAATTTCATTAATTTATTCTTTCACTTTAACGAATTTAAAATTGCCAATGCTCGTTCCATTTTGAGTAACCGATAAAAAATAAATTCCGCTACTTAAATCTTCAACTAAAATAGGCATATTTAATTTCACATTATTTTCTTCCTTTATTTTTTCACCAAACTGGTTGTAAATAGCAATATTTGCTAATGATTCACTTAAATTACAATATGAAAATTGCAAAGAACCCGCAGTAGGATTAGGATATAAATTCAAGCTGCTTTTTTTACCTGTTAAATCAATTTTAAAATTATACGGATATTGCCAACTATCGGCAGTTGGATTACCAGACATTTCTAAAATATAATTCCCTCTTGGCAACCAAATTTTAGGAGTTACAAACGAAAAATTACTGACAGAGTCATGATACATTAATTCTTGAGATTGTGCATTAATAATTTTAATATGTGTTTTTGGGAGTACAAAATTGCTAAAGCTGGCTATAATACTGGCAGATGCAGCGATAGAAAAAACATAATTATCAATATCATTTAAATATTTTCCATCAGGTGCTTGTAAAGATAAAAAACCATTATATGATTCTGAAAGTTTAACTTCATATGCAAGATTAGAATCATCAGGCTCATCAAATGCTTGAAAAACTGTATTTGTTTGAGATTGTATTGCAGTATGATTTACAGGCACCACAAAAGTTTCGGAAACAATTGGTAAATAATTTTTTGGTTGAGCTTGGTTTACATCCACTGCTCCATCTCCAGGACCAGCAGGATCCAAGGACCAATCGCCAATAACAGCGCAATAATCTAAATTAGAAGGAATTGATTTGTGATTTAAACCAATTACCAATTCACTATCTACAGCATTACAACTCACATCATAATTATAAAAACCAAAAATATTATCGCGCATTACAGATTTTATTTCTACCCCACCAAATAAATAAACTCCTGGGTCTCCCGAATAAAAATATGATTTTCTCAAATCCCTCATTGCATCAGATTTTTCATCTATGCCAGTAAAAAAGGTAGATAAACTCGTGCCACTAATATTACTACCACCATGTGGAGTGCCAAGTGTAACCAATTTTGCAATATGATGTTCTCCATCATCTTGCCAATTAACCGGATTTTGTAAATATTCTCTTGAGGCTAATCCTCCCATAGAATGAGAAACTATAACTACTTTATTTTTACCAGTTGTTTCTAATATATGTTTAATAGCCGCCTTTACAGCAACACCTTGTTTTTTAATAGCAGCTTGGTTACTTTGGGTAGCGGTGTTATAACTTCCTCCATATACAGTTCCGTCAGCATCAACATTAAAATTCAATAAATAAAAATCTGCATTTGTTAAGCTTGCCGTATAATCCTTTATATCAGTTGTGCCTGCATTAGTTATATTTGAATACACCAAATCATTATCAGAATTCAAACAAAAATTAGTTTGTCCTCCATAACTCCAACCTTTACTAATAGCATAATTAAAAAATGGCAGCCATGTATCAGCACTACTATAAATTCCATGTATAAATAATATTGGGTAAGGGAAATGTGGTAAACTCAAAATTTTAGAATTTTGAAAACCACTAGTAGGTATAACATTATATAAATAATTAGTGTCCTTACTAAGAACATTTAAAGAGTTTAAATAATTTGTTCTGTAGGATACTGAATTTATTTCAGATTCAATGCAAGAATTTACTTGAGAAAAGGAAGTGTGAAATGATAAAAAAACTAAACCAATGATAGAAATAAAACTTAATCTCATTTTTAAAGTAGTCATTTCTATATTATAATTTAGTGAGCAAAATTTATTTCATAAATACTTGGCCACATTTTTCCAGTAACATAAATTTTATTACTTATTGAATCATAAGCAATTCCATTTGTTTCTAAAGCATACATATTCTTTTCCCTACTAGCTTGAAACAAATTACTTAAATCCATTTTACCAACTACATCACCTGTTGCAGGGTCAATCTTCACAACATCGTGCGTAGTGTAAATATTTGCATAAATAAATCCATTGATGTACTCAAGTTCATTTAAATAATCAACAGCATAGCCATTTTCTGCAACATCAAGCGTTTTGGTAACATTAAAATTTTCATCAAAAAAAGTTAGAAAATTGGTGCCATCACTCATAATTAAATTCTTTCCATCAGTTGTTAAACCCCAACCTTCTCTATTTTGATAAGAATATTTACCAATGTTTTTAAATGTTTTAGCATCATAAACAAAAGCAGTTTGGTTTTTATAGGTTAACTGATATATTTTGTTTTTAAGTATACAAATGCCTTCTCCAAAATAAAGAGATTTATCAATTTCTACTTTTGTATCAATGTTCCCTGTTTTTAAATCCACTATACCAAACAACGATTTTGTTTGAGGTAAATTTTCGGGGGCACCTGTACTTTCAAATAACTTTCCATCATTAACCAAAAAGCCTTCAGTAAATGAATTTATATTATGTGGAAAGGTATTGACTAAACTATAAGTAATTACAGGAGTTTTAGGAGTTTCCACTACTGGTGGAACTTCTACATTTTTTACTTCCTTTGGTTTATCTGGCCCACATGAAATTAAAAAAGTGGCAAATAAAACCGAGCATATAATACCTTTATTTCTCATCGTATAAACTTTATTAAATACTCCAAGACGAACCATCTTTACCATCTTTTACTTGAATATTAGCTTCTGTTAATCTATTTCTTATTTCATCAGAAGTTGCAAAATCTTTATTATTCTTAGCTTTAGCTCTTAAATCCAACACTAATTTCATAACATTTTCGAGTGCCACATTAGATTTACCAGATTCTTCCTCTTTCTTTAATCCCATAACATCAAATACAAAATACTGATAAATATTATTCAATAGTTGTATATCCTCTTTTGTTACAAATAGTTTTTTATCATTTGCAGAATTAATTATTCTAATAGCATCAAATAAATGAGCAATTAATACTGGTGTATTAAAATCATCATTCATGGCCTCATAACAATTTCTTTCTAATGCTTTAAGATCTTCGTTTGCATTTGCCGATGGAGTTAATGTTTGCAATGTTTTATATGCTTCCATTAATTTTTGATAGCCTTTTTCAGATGCTGTTAATGCCTCATTACTAAAATCTAAAGTACTTCTATAATGCGTTTGCATCATAAAAAATCTAACTGCCATTGGACTGAAACCTTTAGTTAATAAAGGATGGTTACCAGTAAATAATTCCATAGGTAAAAAACTATTGCCTAAAGATTTACTCATTTTTTGCCCGTTTACAGTAAGCATATTTGTATGCATCCAATAATTTGCAGGTGTTTTTCCACAATAAGCTACATTTTGTGCAATTTCATTTGTATGATGTGTTGCTTGTAAATCCATTCCCCCACCATGTAAATCGAATTGCTCACCTAAATATTTTGTGCTCATAGCAGAACATTCGATATGCCAACCAGGAAAACCAACACCCCAAGGACTAGGCCATTTCATTAAATGCTCAGGCTTTGCTTTAATCCATAATGCAAAATCCAAACGTCCTTTTTTATCTTGTTGACCATCTAAATCCCTTGTATTTTCAAGTAATTCGTCAAGTTTTCTTCCTGTAAGTGCAGTATAATTATTATCCTTAGCGTATTTTTCAACATCAAAATAAACGCTACCATTGTGTTCGTAGGCTAAGCCTTTTTCAATAATTTTTTTGGCAATCTCTTGTTGTTCTATAATATGTCCTGTTGCAGTAGGTTCAATACTAGGTGGCAAAGCATTAAATAGTGCCATTATATCTCTAAAGCCAACAGTATATTTCTGAACAATTTCCATTGGTTCTAATTGAGCCAATTTTGCTTTTTTGGAAATTTTATCTTCGCCAACATCCCCATCACTTTCTAAATGTCCAGCATCTGTAATATTTCTTACATAACGTACTTTATAGCCTAAATGCAATAAATATCTATAAATTATATCAAAAGACATAAATGTTCTACAATTACCTAAATGCACATCACTATAAACTGTAGGTCCACAAACATACATTCCAACAAATGGTGGATTTATAGCCTTAAACTCTTCTTTTTTTCTACTAAGCGTATTGTATATAAATAACTTTTCCATACTAATTTTAAGATTTTAAATGTAATAAAAAAAGACGGTAATTAACCGTCTCTCTTATCTTAAATATCTTTAAATACTTTTAATTTTCTATAGGGGCATCTCCAACATAATTTCCGTTTTTGTAAACTGAAATTCTTTGCAAAATACCATTTACATCATAAATGTATGCTTTACCATCCATTAAACGATTATCTTTAAAAACACCATCTTTAGTAATTTGCTTGTTTTTGTTATAAGTAATATTTTGACCATTTAATACTAACGGACCTTTTGAAGCGCCATTAACTTTTTCATCTGGTTTTAATACAACTTTAGGACCTTCAATTTTTTCTACAGTTTTAACAATTGGTTTTTTAGGAGCATATTCTTTAATAGTAGCTACATCAACATTACCATCATTAAATGTTTTTTCAGCTTTTATATCTCCATTTTCATGATATTCTTTAATAACACCAGCCTCTTTTCCATTAACAAAATTTCCTTCTATAGCTAATTGACCGTTTTCATAGAAATATTTAACAGGCCCTTCTCTTTTTCCACTAGCATTAAAATTAAATTCATGTTGCGGTTGACCATTTTCATAATATAACTTATAAGGACCTGTCCAACGATTATTTTTCCAATTTCCTTCTTCTGAAATTTTACCATTTTCATGATACATAATAGCATAACCATCAGGACGACCATTTTGGAAAGTTAATTGATTTTTCATATTACCATTACAGTAATACTCTAACCACTTACCAATTTTACGATTATCAGCATACTTTCCTTCCTCAGCTTTTTGCTCTGGAGCATAGCAAGAACCAGGTTTGTGTTTACCTTTTAAAATCCATTTACCTTGTTTTTTACCTAAGGCATCAATTAAATTAACGGTATCTTTACCTGAAGCACCGCCTAATTCATAGGATTGAGATTGGCCTTGGCTAATTTGGTAAACTAAAAAAATGACTATTAAATATATTTTTCTCATATGAGTACAATTTTAACAAAATACTTATTTACTAAATTAATTTTATTTATTGAATTTAACAATATTTTTTAGACTAAAAGATTAATTTCATCGATAAAGTTTCAAAAAAAATAAAATAGTAATTTTTTAAATTTCTTTTGACAATTAAACTTACATCAGTTTTAAAAAGTTACAGAAAATAGACATTTTTTATGCCAAGTTTTTCAACATGTTTTCAACCAACGACGAAAGGTTGTATTTAGCTGACCAACCCCAATCATTATTGGCATTAATTTCAGAAATGCTTTGAGGCCAACTATTTGCAATATCCTGTCTAAAATCTGGTTTATACGAAATTTTAAATTCTGGGATAAATTTTTGGATTTCTGAAGCGATTTGAGCAGGTGTAAAACTTATACCAGCTAAATTATAACTTCCTCTTATTTTTATATTTTCTGAAGGTGCGTGCATAATTTCTATAGTTGCTCTTATTGCATCCTCCATGTGCATCATAGGTAAAGCAGTGTTTTCCGACAAAAAACACTCATAAGATTTGTGTTTAAGTGCCTCATGAAAAATATGTACAGCATAATCGGTAGTTCCACCGCCTGGTGCAGATTTCCAGCCAATTAACCCAGGATAACGAAGACTTCTTACATCTACTCCAAATTTCTTAAAATACCATTCACACCAACGTTCACCAGCTTGTTTACTGATTCCGTAAATAGTTGATGGTTCCATTACCGTATATTGTGGGGTATCAATTCTAGGAGTAGTTGGTCCAAATACAGCAATAGAACTTGGCCAATATACTTTATTTATATGTTTTTCTTTGGCTAAATCTAACACATTAAATAAGCCCTCCATGTTTAGCTTCCAGGCAAACATAGGATTTTGCTCACCAGTTGCAGATAACAAGGCCGCTAATAAATACACTTGCTTAATACTATGTTTTTTAACAATTGAAAACAATGCCTCCTTGTTTAATACATCTAACACTTCAAATGGATTATTTGGTAAGGCAACAATTGGCTTTAAATCTGCCACAATTACATTATTATTACTATATAGCAAACTAAGCTCTTGAGCTAATTCAATCCCAATTTGACCGCCAGCACCAATAATTAATATTTTATCTTCTTTATTATACATAATTAAAATAAGTAATTTTTTGAGTTTTTAACTACCTTTGCAAACGTAATTAAAAATGTGCTGATTTAAAAATCAAACGTTTTGTTATTATTAACTTATAAAAAAATAGTATAACCTGCAATTATATCTATTATGTACAACAAATAATCTTCTTTTAACTCTTATTAAAAGGAGCGAATGTTGCACATGTGGCTATAAAAGCTGATTTTTTTGCTTATGAAAATGCCAGAATTAAGAAACCGAATAAACAAAGATGAGCTCAAAGCTCGATTAGCCCAAGAAAATATTGAAAGAGTTACCTTTTCATTTTACAGATATGTTAAAATTGAAAATCCAAAAGAATTAAGAGACCAATTATTTATTGATTGGACCAGCTTTAATTGTTTTGGAAGAATTTACGTTGCCCATGAAGGTATAAATGCTCAAATGAGTATTCCTAAAGAAAACTGGGATAATTTTGTTGCCTTATTATATAAAGACGAACGCTTCAATAATATTCCTTTTAAAATTGCAGTAGATGGAAACGGAAAATCGTTTTACAAACTAATTATTAAAGTTAAAGAAAAAGTGGTGGCTGATGGCATTAATGATCCAGATTTTAACGCTTCAAATACTGGCGCCTACTTAAATGCTGAAGGATTTAATAAAGCTATTGAAGATCCAAATACAATTGTAGTAGATATGCGCAACCATTACGAAAGTGAAGTAGGAAGATTTGACAATGCATTTTGCCCAGATGCGGATACATTTAGAGAAGAACTTCCATTAGTTGTAGAACACTTAAAAGGACAAGAAGATAAAAAAGTAATAATGTATTGCACTGGAGGTATACGTTGCGAAAAAGCAAGTGCTTACTTAAAACACAAAGGATTTAAAGATGTAAATCATTTACATGGAGGCATAATTAAATATGCCGAAGAAGTAAAAGAAAAAGGCTTAGAAAGTAAATTTAGAGGCATTAACTTTGTATTTGATGAACGCATAGGAGAGAGAATAACTAATGACATTTTAAGTAAATGCCATCAATGTGGCAAACCATGCGATACACACGTAAATTGCAAAAACGATGATTGTCATTTATTATTTATACAATGTGATGAATGCGCAACAAAAATGGAAGGTTGTTGTACTCCTAAATGTAAAAACATTGCAGCTCTACCTATTGAAATGCAAAGAGAACTAAGAAAAGGAAGGGTTAAGAATGGACCAGAATGTCTATCAGTTTATAAAAGTAGATTAAGACCAAATTTAGCTGAGATTATAAAAAATGATTTATCTTTAAATCAAAAATAACTACTATGCCAATATATCATCACTTAGGGAATATTCCTCAAAAGCGCCATACAATATTTAAATCGCCTCAAGGTAATTATTATTACGAGCAGTTATTTGGCACAGAAGGTTTTAATAGCCATTCATCACTCCTTTACCATACTCATAGACCAACTCAAGTAAAAGAAATTTTAAAAAGCTATTCTGTTGAACCGAAAGTTGCTATTGATAAAAATATTAAATCATTACTATTAAAAGGTTTCGAAATTAAACCTACCAACGATTTTTTAGAAAGCAGAAAAACAGTTTTATTTAATAGCGATTGCCATATTGGATTAGCTGCGCCTAAAGAAAGTATGAAAAACTACTTTTATAAAAATGCTGATGCTGATGAAATGATTTTTATACATAAAGGAAAAGGGAAACTAAAAACTTTTATGGGTAACATAGATTTTGAATACGGTGATTACTTAATTATTCCGCGTGGTATGATTTATCAAATGGAATTTGAAACTACAGAAAACAGATTGTTTTACGTGGAATCTTTTGCACCATTTTACACACCTAAACGTTATAAAAGCTCATCTGGTCAATTACTTGAACATTCACCATTTTGCGAACGTGATTTTAAATTACCAACTGAGCTTGAAACCCATGATGAAAAAGGTGATTTTATAATCAAAATAAAAAAAGAAGGAATGATGCATGAATTTGTTTATGCAACTCATCCTTTTGATGTTGTTGGTTGGGACGGGTATAACTTCCCTTATGCATTTAGCATTCACAATTTTGAACCAATAACTGGTCGTGTACATCAACCACCTCCAGTGCATCAAACATTTGAGACTTCAACTTTTGTTGTATGCTCTTTTGTACCACGTTTATACGATTATCATCCTGAAGCTATTCCTGCTCCTTACAACCACAGTAATATTGATAGTGATGAAGTTTTGTATTATGTAGATGGAGATTTTATGAGTAGAAATAACATTGAACAAGGTCATATTACACTACACCCTAAAGGTATACCACATGGGCCTGCTCCTGGAGCTATGGAAAGAAGTATTGGACAAACCATAACAAAAGAATTAGCTGTAATGGTTGATACATTTAGACCATTAAAAGTTACAGAAGAGGCAATGGGCATTGATGATGGAAAATATTATAAAAGCTGGGTAGAATAAGGGAGATGTGAGAGTTTAGATATGAGATAGGTGATCTGGAATAAGTAAGAGTTCAGGAAAGTTTAACCAATAGAAAAATAATCTGAAATTAAAAAATGGAATCAAAATTATTAAAAAATAAATTAGAGCTTCGTTCGCTTTACATGGCAATGTGGGATTAGTAAATAGAAATTTTTGGAATTACTAAATTAACAAGTTCATTTATTCAACAAATAAATTATTCATTAAATAAAAAATAAAAAATGGCAAAAGAAATAAAAAATGTAGAGTACGGATTAGAAAAAATATTTGAAGGAGCACAAGATTTCCTTCCATTATTAGGAACTGACTATGTAGAATTTTATGTTGGAAATGCTAAGCAATCAGCACACTATTATAAAACAGCATTTGGGTATCAATCTTATGCTTATGCTGGTTTAGAAACAGGTTTGAAAGACAGAGTATCATATGTTTTAAAACAAGATAAAATACGTATTGTTTTAACTACAGCACTAAATAGTAATTCAGAAATTGGAGAACATGTTAAAAAACATGGTGACGGCGTAAAAGTAATTGCATTATGGGTTGAAGATGCTCGTAAATCTTATGAAGAAACTATTAAACGTGGTGCAAAATCATACATGGAACCAACTGTAGAAAGTGATGAGCATGGTGAAGTGGTGCGTGCCGGCATTTATACTTATGGTGAAACAATTCATATGTTTGTTGAACGTAAAAATTACAAAGGAGAATTTTTACCTGGCTTTAAAGCTTGGAAAAGTGATTACAATCCAGCTCCTGTGGGTTTAAAATTTATTGACCACATGGTAGGTAATGTTGGATGGAACCAAATGAATGAAACAGTAAAGTGGTATGAAGATGTTATGGGCTTTGTAAACTTTTTAAGTTTTGATGATAAACAAATTACTACTGAATACTCTGCACTAATGAGTAAAGTAATGAGTAATGGAAATGGTCGTATTAAATTCCCAATTAACGAACCAGCAGAAGGAAAGAAAAAATCTCAGATTGAAGAATACATCGATTTTTATGAAGGTGCCGGAGTTCAGCATTTAGCATTAGCCACAGATGATATTATTAAAACGGTTGCCGATTTAAAAGCTCGTGGTGTAGAATTTTTACCACCTCCACCACAAGCCTACTATGATGATATTCCAAGAAGATTAGGTGTACACATGGAAATGATGAAAGAAGACATTAAAGAACTTCAAAAATTATCAATACTAGTAGATGCTGATGAAGAAGGATATTTATTACAAATATTTACCAAACCAGTTGAAGACCGCCCTACTCTTTTTTACGAAATAATTCAACGTATGGGAGCTAAAGGATTTGGTGCTGGTAACTTTAAAGCATTATTTGAAAGTATTGAAAGAGAACAAGCTTTAAGAGGTACATTGTAAAAAAACAAAAAAACAATTAATCCCAGTTTATATGTTAGAACTTCTATCATGTAATCTGGGATTTTATTTTTTGATTACCCACAATTACATATCACTTTTAGTCAAATGTGTCAGTTCGAGCGAAGTCGAGAACTAATTGACATCTCGACTTCGCTCGATGTGACATTGTTCCGTCATTGTGATCCGTTATCTAACGGAGAAGCAATCTGTTTTAGTTTGAGATCGCTTCGTCATTCTTCCTCGCGATGACGAAAAACTTCGACATTTCAACCCTTCGCCTGACAAATCCTTTAATTTGGTCTAAATTATAAATACAATAACTTTAAGGCCAAAAATTTTTTAATTTACTTTTTTTAAGAAAAAAAACGAGGCTGTATCAAATATCTATTTTACAGTCATTCTGAACTTGATTCAGAATCTAGAGATGAGTAAAATCAACACAATAGAGATGACGAATCAAGTTTGGCATGACGATTTTGGACTTTTGATTCAATCTCAATGATTTAATTATATAAGCAATTATTTATTCAACAATTGTTTATGAGAACCATCGCAATTGGGCATTCTCTTAGATAAGCCACAAGTACAATCAGTTAACCCTTTGCCATTCATAATTCTTTGTAAATATTTTTCGATGCGCGTAACCCTTGTTTTTGATTGAGCCGCATCATTAAAAAACAAATGATAGGCTTTTTGACGCCCAGGTGTTAAAGTGTGAAATGCCTTTTTAAATTTTTCATCTTCTTTGAATTTATTGAGTAATTCCTCACAGGCAACAATATCATCTCTTTTCTTTAATTCAACTTTTAAACCTGCCTTCTCAATTTCAATAGCTTCAAAAATATAAGCCTTAATAATAGATTCATTCTTTTCAATTTCCTTCAAAGATTTAAATCGTATTTGCCTACCAGATTGAACATTTTCTGTCTGCTGAATTAATACACCTTTTGAATCACTTAACAACGCTCCTTTAAAAAAGGCAATTGCACAATACTCTTTAAACCCATGAATTAAAACAACATTAGCCTTATTATAAGTATAACATGGGTGCATCCATTTAAAATCTTCAACTAATCCACAATCAGAAATAATAGAATGTAATAATTCATATTCTTCTTTCCATGTTTTTGCATTATTTAAAAAATCTTTAATCTTTTGGTTCATAGTATTCTATTATTATCAAGCTTAAATTCAAATTAAAAATACAAAAATAATAAGTGCTTTTCAAATTAGATACGCTATAAATAGAAATTGTATATTAGTAGAATGGTGCAAAGGTGCTTTATAATAATTTATTTCCTATTGTTTGTTTCGGCAGCTAAAGCTCAATTTATAAGCCTTAGTGGAAATGTAATAGATGAACGTAAAGAAGGAGCAGTTGGTGTTTCTGTTATATTACTGCATCCTAAAGACTCATCTTTAGTACAAGGTGCGGTAACAGATGTAAATGGAAACTTTATAATTAATGATGCTAAAACTAATACTCCGTACGTTGTAAAGTTGATGTCGATGGGTTATAAAACAATTTTTAAAAATATATTTACCTACACAGAACCAATACAACTTGGCACTTTTAATCTAGTGCAAGAATCTAAATTATTTAAAGAAGTTACAGTTGAAGCTAAGCAAACATTAGCAACGCAACAAGGCGATACAACAAGCTATAACGCCAATGCTTTTAAAGTAAATAAAGATGCTACTGCAGAAGATTTAGTGAATAAGATGCCTGGTGTAACAGTTGTTGATGGTAAAGTAAATGCACAAGGCGAAGAAGTAAAACAAGTTACAGTAGATGGCAAACAATTTTTTGGTGATGATGCCAATGCCGTTTTAAAAAATTTACCAGCAGAAATTATTGACAAAGTTCAGGTGTTTGATAAACGAAGTGATCAATCGCTGTTTACAGGATTTGATGATGGTTCGGCACAAAAAACTATAAATATAGTTACCAAGCCACAATTTAGAAATGGCCTATTTGGAAAGGCTTATGCTGGCTATGGTTATGATAATAAATATAAAGTGGGTGGTGTAATTAATTATTTTAAAGATAAAAGACGACTTACTGTTTTGGCTCAAATGAATAACATTAACGAACAAAATTTTTCGAGTGATGACCTTGCAGGTGTAATGAGTTCTGGAAGTAATGGAGGAAAAGGTTCTGGTAGAGGACAAAGAGGCGTTGGAGGACAAGGAAATGGCGGACAAAACCCAAGTGATAATTTTTTGGTAAATACTACCAATGGGATTAATACAACATCGGCAATTGGAATAAACTACCTTGATAAATGGGGGAAGAAAACAGACATTACAGGAAGTTATTTTTTTAATTTCACTAATAACAATGCCCTATCAAATCTTTACCAGCAATACATTATTGGCAATACTAATGGACTTATTTATAATGAAAATAACACCGTAATATCTGATAATTACAATAACCGAATCAATTTTAAGTTTGATACTAAACTAGACAGTAACAATCAAATTACAATTCAACCTAAAGCCTCCTTCCAAAACAATACAAATTCAAAAAAATTATTTGGTGATAATATTAAATTAGATACAACTATTAGTAATACCGAAAACAAAACATCATCAACTAATTTTAGCTATAATATTTCATTACCAATTTTATATAGGCACTCATTTCCTAAAAAAGGAAGAACACTATCAATTAATATTACTCCAACAATTACCAAAAATAATGGTGATGGAAATTTATATATTTTAAATAATTATTACAATACCACTACACTTTCCGACACCATAAATCAAACGACCATTACGGGTAAAAACGGGAAAACAATTAGCGGAAACATTACATATACAGAACCACTAAGCCTCACTAGCTTTTTATTAGTAAGCTACAATACAACTTATAATTCTAACTATTCTTCTAAAAAAAATTATGATTATAATTATACCTCAAACAACTACACATTGTTAGACACTTCTTTATCTAACGTTTTTGGGAATAGTTATCAATCTCAATCGGGAGGTATAGGTTACAAATACCAAAAACCAAAATTAAATATTACTTTAAATGCTGCTTACCAATGGGCACAACTAAGTAAAAACCAAGAGTACCCAAGTAGTTTAATTAATAGCAGAATATTTCAATCTATTTTGCCAACTGCACAACTGCAATACAAAATAACACCAAAGAAAAATTTACGACTCACTTACAAAACTTCTAATAATGCGCCTAGTATTGAGCAATTGCAAGATGTAGTAAATAATACCAACTCATTACAACTTAGTACTGGTAATTCTGATTTAAAGCAAGATTTTCAACAAGCCTTAAACATTAGGTATTCGGCAGTAAATACCGAAAAAGCTACATCCTTTTTTGCATTGGTAAATGGCAATTACTCATCCAATTACATTAGTAATAGTACCTTAATTGCTAATAATGATACAACAGTTTACAATTCTATTTACTTAGCTAAAGGCTCGCAAATAACACGCCCTGTGAATGTAAATAACTACTACACCATTCGTTCATTTATAAATTATACATTTCCTATTTCCATTATTAAATCAAATTTGAGCGTTAATGCCTCGGGTAATTACAATAATATACCAGGTTTAATAAATCAAAATTTAAACTATGCAAAAACTGCCACTGCTGGTTTAGGATTAGTATTGAGTAGTAATATCAGCCAAAAATTTGATTACAGCATTTCATCAAATTCATCTTACAGTAATATTAATAATACGTTGCAAAGCAGTGCCAACACCACATACTTTTCTCAAAACTCCAAACTAAAAATTAATTTAAACCCTTGGAAAGGCCTTATTTTGCAAACAGAATACATAAACTCCTATTACAATGGATTAAGTAGTAGTTACAACCAAACTATTTCTTTATGGAATGCAGCCATAGGCTATAAGTTTTTAAAAAACAAACAAGCAGAACTAAAATTAATGGCGTATGATATTTTAAATCAAAACAATTCTATACAGCGAACCAACACTGATAGCTATATACAAGATATTAGAACAAATGCTTTGAACCGTTACTTACTATTATTATTTACTTACAACTTTAAAAAATATTTTGAAGTAAAGTAGCCCCATTCTTTTAAATCGTACTTTTTATTGAGGAGCTTACTGCATTTACATAGTGGCTGTTTAAAATAGCAGGTAACGTTTTGGAGCTTTGCCTAGTGCGGTTTGAAACATTTTCTTACCGAAATATTACTGACGAAGCTAAATGTTTTTTAGCCATTTGCAAAGCAAAAATAAATGTCTTTTGCTTGCGACCGCTTTTGCAAATGCCAACGCTGAATGCCCGCATTTTTTTTAGGTGCGGTTATGGTCAGTTAGTTTTTGTCTTTTTGAGGTGGCTCATATGTCCAAAATTCACTTTTATTAAGCGCACCAAGTAATCTTGAAAGTCTACCAACAACTGTTTTATTAGGAATGTCATTCATTTCGTTAACACTTGCCTCAGGTCTTGCAACTAAAAAAAAACCACCATTTTTAAGTATATCTGGTTTATTCAAATAACTATAATGATTAAATGTATACGCGTCACTAAGCACTACAAGGACATCTGAATAACCAAAATTCCTTGTTATTTTATAAACATAATATTCGTCTGTGTCAATTTCTTCAATTGACTTAACTGCTTTATGTCCTATTAACGCATTTTTGATAAATGGTCTGATTGAATAATGCAAGTCTTTACCCATTTCCAATTAATTTAAAGTTATTTTTTGATAGAAAAAATTCAAAGCCTTCGATTTCATTTTGAGCAAAAGCAGTTTCATGGAGACTAATTTTAAATTTCAATTTGAAATCAAATTTTATGTCTTGTATAGATTCTCTTAGACTATTTTTTTCAGTTGGTAGCAAAAGCACTATGTCCATATCACCTGATGTGATAGGGGTGAATAAACACGATCCAATTATTTGCCATTCGGTTATTCTAACTTTTTTTAATTTCTTATTCAACCATTTTTTTCTTTTTACAAAAATTTTTGAAGAAATTGCTGAATTGTAACAGGTCTTTTCGACAATATTTTTAAATTCAACGGGAAACCGATGTTGAGAATAGTCAAAATCAGGATTTTGACAATGTTCCTCAAAAGCATCAATATGAATAACTAATTTCCTTGTTAAGTCCAATATTTTCGAAGGAATTAAAGTTGGATTTGCTACTAATAGTGCTTTTATTTTGGAATTATTTGGAACTATAGTTTCGAGTTTGTATCTGTTCCACATTGTAAAGTCTGTTCTAAGTGCTTCGGTTGTCATGAAACCTGAATTTGGACCTACGGTTTTAAAAATGTATTCATTGTCATTAAGGAGTGGATATATGTTTTGACATAATTCTTCAAATGATTCTACATTTAAATTATTAATTGATAAGTATGCTGGCTGTGTTTCGGGATGATGTTTGAGATCTATTAGTCGATTTTTCGTATTCCAACTCAATGCACCCGCAATTAAAATCAATGCAATTATTGTGTCCCATACAGGTCCTACAAGATTTAGTTCAACAGGAATGTACCTTGGATTGAATGCTACTAGAATCGAATTTAAGATATTTGCCAAAATAGGTTTAGATAGCAATGATGCCCCAATAGTAACAACTAAATATGTCAAGCCGTCATAATATTTTGGCTTGAGGAGTTTAATAATTCTTTCTATTTTATCGAACATATTTAGATTGTATTCTCACTAATTACCCATAACGTTTTCGCGGTTTATTTCTGTTTGGGGATTTGAAACCGTTTCTACCGAAATATTACTAACAAAGCTATAATTTTATTAGACATTTGCAAAGCAAAAATAAACGTCTTTCCGCCAGCTGGCGGACCGCTTTTGCAAAAGCTTTGTTGCCTGCCAAACGTTGCCTTAGCGTGTGTTAGGCGTTCGTTATTTTACTTCAATAGTAAGTCCAAGGGTATTTGATTGATTAAGAAAAGCTTTTATGTTTTCTGGATTCCATTGTGTACAAGTGCAAATTGTCTCGTCTTTTAATTTTATTTCTTCATCGGGATTTATATAGTGTCTTTTATGCCCCCAACGTTGAAATATATCCTCGGCTTTCGCTTTTGTGTCAAACACGCCAAAACTACCCTGAATGGAATTTGGAAACTTTTGCTTTAGTTCCGCAAATGATGTCGTTGGATTATTTTCTATATAATGTCGAATTACTGCGTTTACAAGTCTACCTTTGTTATATTCTTGTCCGTTAAAAATAAATTTTGAGTAATCTTTACTCAAATACTTGAATTTGAAGTATGTGTCAGAAATTACAAAAATTTCATTTTCTGCACTTCTAAAACGCTTTATTGTCAAAGCTGCAATTGGTACTCCGTTATATTCATAACCACTATTTAATTTGTCTCTTAAACCGCTGGATATTTCTGTCCCGACTAAAACACCAACCCACTTTGGACTTGCATTTTCAGTCCAGTATTCATTACTGTGCTGTAAAATTTGATCCTTTTGATTTATATAATCTTCTAATTGTTTAAGACTTATTTCATTAATCTCCTTTAATTTTATTTCTACAATTCCTAAATATTCACCGGAATATTTTACTAAAATATCTATTCTACCGTCTCCATTTGTCCTGCCTTGCTTTAGTGCGATTTCAGCATCAAGTATAGTTATGTCATTAAAGTTTTCCTTGTCTAATTTTAAAATCTCTTCGTTTTCTAAAAGATAGGCTTCCATTGCTAATTCTTTCCAAAAAGGATATTCCTTTAAGGTCAGATTGTTTGCAGTAATTTGTCTAAATATTTCCATTTATTGTATTTTCTATAATGACGCCTAACGTCCATATAGGACTACTTTTCTCATATTTATCTTGACTTTTTCAAAAGATAAGGATGTTTTTTATAGTTCTATCTCGATAATTTAAATTTACACTTTTTATCATAAATTATCAGATAATAAAAAAACTGTCTCAATTGAGGCAGCTTTTTATTGCTTATTTTTAAAATACAAAACTTGTAAGTTTAACTAACTATTTTTCCTTACTAAGCATAAATTGTTTTTCTAAAGAGAAGGTTTCAGTTTTACCAACCTTTAAATCAATTTTTTCTTCAGCGGCTTTGTACCCTTTTTTCACAACTTTTACTGTGTATGATACATCACCTTTTAATGTTAAAAAATATTCGCCTAAGTCATTTGTAACGGTTGATGCTATGGCATTTCCTGCTGCATCTAAAATGCTTATTTCTACACCTGCAATACCAACTCCTTCAAAACCATCGCGTACTGTACCTTTTAAAATACTTAAATCGCTGTGATCTTTCTTTTTACCATCTTTTTCAAAAATACCATACTTGCTAATATCAGCACTGTAAATATCACTTTCACCCAAACCACCTGGTCTTTCACTAGCAAAATAAGCTAACTTAGCATCTGCACTTACTACTAAAGGACCATCTTTGTAAACTGTATTAATTGGAAATCCTAAGTTTACTGGCTTCGACCATTTATCGCCTTCTAAGGTTGATTTAAAAATATCATACGATCCCATAGAACCTTTTCCATTTGAAGAGAAAAATAATGTTTTACCATCTGGTGCTAAAAATGCTCCTACTTCATCATACTCCGAATTAATTTCTGGACCTAAATTCACTGGCTTACCCCACTCTTTTTTATTTATACGTTTCACCATCCAAATATCTGCATGTCCGTAACCGCCTTTTCTTTCGCTTATAAAAAATAATGTTTTTCCATCAGGAGAAATACAAGCTCCACCTTCCCAAAACGTAGTATTTACAGGCTTACCCAATGGCTCTGGAGTTTTCCATTTATTACTAATTACTTTAGATACAAAAATATCTCCACCTCTTGATTCGTTATCTTTTAAATCGTTTTTATATAAAAATATTTGTTTACCATCTGGCGAAATACTTGTACAAGCATCATGAGCATCTGTATTTACATTCCCTGAAACCTCATCACTCTCCATCCACTTTTTGTTAATTGTATCCCAGTTAGAAATATAAATATCTTGGAAATATTTACCATCTCCTTCAATATCTGTTGGAGAATCTGTAGTTTGAGGACGGCGAGTTGTAAATACTAATTTCATTCCATCTGCACTTATACAAGGCGTTTGATCATCGAACTTAGAATTAACTGCTGTACCTAAATTTGCAATTTTAATATCATTGTTAGGACTTGGTAAATATTTTTTAGCATTGTTACAGTGCTCTATATAAACATCTACATCTTCTAATTGCGCATCTTTTGATTTAGCAGATGATTTAAACGCATTAAACTCTGTAAGTGCTTCGTTTACTTTTTCTTGAGTTAAATAAATTTTACCTAAAACTAAATGCGTTTCTGGTTTTACATCTTTATTAGTAGCAATGGCTTTTTGAAGATGCTCTGCTGCTAAGTCGTATTTTTTTAATTCGTAGTTGCAATACCCTACATAATATAACACCGATGCATCATCTTGATTTTTGGCAAGCACTTCTTTATATAAATTTAAAGCGCCAATAAACTGTCCAGCATACAGTTTTTGTTTAGCCATAACCATTTTAACTTGGTCGGGACCATCAATTGCTTTTAAACTAAAGTTTAAGGCAAAAACACAAAGCGTAATTAAAGTAAAAGATTTAATCATAATTTTTAAATTTGTAAACACTAAATATAAAAAATTACTTTGTTATGGGGTAATTTTGTTCAAAAAAAGCGTTAAAAGTGTAATAAATAACTAATTTTAGCCCATGAGCACAATTTTATACTATTGCGTTTTACCGCTACTCTACCTCATTTCTATATTACCATTCCCGGTATTTTACCTTTTTTCAGATTTTGTGTATCTTTTGCTTTACCGAGTTATTGGGTATCGTAAAAAAGTTGTTTACGGAAATTTAAAAAACTCTTTCCCAACTAAAAGCCATGAGGAATTAAAACAAATTGAAAAAGCATTTTACCATTATTTATGCGATTTGTTTTTAGAAACATTAAAAACATTAACAATATCAAAAGAAGAGGCTATAAAACGTTGTAAATACTCTCCCCAAACAAAAGCCATATTTGATGACCTTGCCGAAAAAAAACAATCTTGCATTATTGTAATGGGGCATTTTGGAAACTGGGAATGGGCAGGTAACAGCTTTAGTTTACAGGGGAAACAACAATTGTATGTAATTTACCACCCATTATCAAATAAAAATGTAGATAAATTAATGTATGATATGCGCTCGCGTTTTGGCACTAAACTATATGCCATGAAAGATACCATGCGCGAAATGATTAGAAACAGAAATGAAGTAAACGCTACTGCTTTTATTGCCGACCAAACTCCTGCTCCCGAAAGTGCTTACTGGACCACCTTTTTAAACCAAGACACACCCGTTTTTTGGGGAACAGAAAAAATTGCACAAAAATTAAACTATCCCATTGTATATGTAACAATAAGCAAAGTGAAAAGAGGGTTTTATACTGTGAATTCCGAAATACTAGTAAATGAACCAAAAAACACTAAAGAAGGAGAAATATCTGAATTACATACTCGTAAATTAGAAAAAGACATTTTGGCTCAACCCGAAATTTGGTTATGGAGCCACAGACGTTGGAAACATAAACGCAAATAATTTTTTTTAAACTAGTTCCTACTCTATATGTTAATAAACAGATGGCTATTACCATCAAATATTCTCTTATTTTTAAGCTTTAGATATTAATAAATTGGCAACAGAAAAAGATATTACAACACTCAGCCCGAAAAACTACATTATTATTAAAGGTGCACGTATGCACAATTTAAAAGGAATTGATGTAGCCTTGCCTCGTAATAAATTTATTGTTATTACTGGGTTATCGGGTTCAGGAAAATCATCACTAGCATTTGACACCCTTTATGCTGAAGGACAGCGTAGGTATGTAGAAAGTTTATCTGCATACGCACGCCAGTTTTTAGGGCGTTTAGAAAAACCAAAAGTAGATTACATAAATGGTATTTCGCCAGCAATTGCTATTGAACAAAAAGTTATTTCGCGTAACCCACGCAGTACAGTTGGCACTATTACCGAAATTTATGATTATTTAAAACTGCTTTATGCACGTGTTGGGAAAACATATAGCCCCATTTCTGGTAAACAAGTAAAACGAGATACTATTAGTGATGTAGTTGATTTTATTAAAACTTTGCCAAACGAAACAAAATGTTTAATACTGTCAAAACTAGCAATTCCTAAAGATAAAACGTTAGAAAAACAATTAGAATTACTTAATCAACAAGGCTTTTCGAGGGTTTTAATAAATAAAGAAATTTTTAAAATAAATGAAATAAAACCCAATTCAATTAAAAAAACGGATGTAATTTATTTATTAATTGATAGGATAAGTGTTGATGATAAGGACGAAGATTTTGACAATAGAATTTCGGACAGTGTTCAAACTGCCTTTAATGAAGGTAAAAGCGAGTGTGATATTTTTATAGAGGGCCAAAACAAAAATTATAAAGAGCATCATTTCTCAAATTTATTTGAAGCAGATGGAATGAGCTTTGAAGAACCCGATTTAAACTTTTTTAGTTTTAATAACCCAATTGGAGCATGTAAACATTGTGAAGGATTTGGAAGTGTAATTGGTATTGACCCCGATTTAGTTATACCTAATAAGAGTTTATCGGTTTACGAAAATGCTATTGTATGTTGGAATGGCGAAGTTATGAGTCAGTTTAAAAATCAATTAATAAAAGCGGCTCATAAATTTGATTTCCCAGTACATAAACCAATTGCAGAATTAAGCAAAAAAGATTACGCTCTACTTTGGTCTGGCAACAGTCATTTTGAAGGTATTGATGCTTTTTTTAAAATGCTTGAAAAAGAAAGTTATAAAATACAATACAGAGTAATGTTGGCTCGCTACAGAGGTAAAACTAATTGCCCAGATTGTAATGGCACACGTTTACGCAAAGATGCCAATTACGTTAAAGTTGGTGGACTTGGAATTTCTGAATTGGTGATATTACCAATAACTGAAATGAGTACGTTTTTCAATTCCTTAAAATTAACAGGCCATGAATTAAATATTGGTAAGAGATTACTAATTGAAATTAAAACTCGACTTCAATTTTTATTAGATGTAGGTTTAGGTTATTTAACTTTAAACCGAGTTGCTAATACTTTAAGTGGTGGTGAAAGTCAACGTATTAATTTAGCTACTTCGCTTGGTAGTAGTTTAGTTGGGAGTTTGTATATATTAGATGAACCAAGTATTGGCTTACATTCTAGAGACACCGAACGATTAATTGGTGTTTTAAAATCATTGCAAGCTCAAGGTAATACAGTAATTGTAGTTGAACATGATGAAGATGTGATGTTAGCTGCTGACCAATTAATTGATATTGGACCCGAAGCTGGTACTAACGGTGGAACACTTGTTTTTCAAGGTAACCACAACGAATTATTAAAAAGTAAACATAGTTTAACGGCACAATACTTAACACATAAATTAAATATTGATGTTCCTAAAAAACGCAGAAACTGGAAAGAATTTATTTTAGTTAGTAATGCCAATGATAATAATTTAAAAAACATTACTGTAAAATTCCCCTTAAACACACTGTGTTGTGTAACAGGAGTAAGTGGTTCGGGTAAATCAACTTTAGTAAAAAAAGCCTTGTACCCTAATGTTCGAAAGTATTTAGAAGGCTATTTTGCAAGCGTTAAAAGCGATAAGATTTCAGGAAGTTTAAATCAAATAAAACATATTGAGTACATAGACCAAAATCCGATTGGTAAATCATCTCGTAGTAATCCTGTAACTTATACAAAAGCTTACGATGAAATACGTAATTTATTTTCGGAACAAAATTTATCAAAAATAAGAAATTACAAACCGTCTCACTTTTCGTTTAATGTAGATGGCGGTAGATGCGAAGTGTGTGAAGGAGAAGGAACTATTACAGTTGAAATGCAATTTATGGCAAACATTGAGTTGCCTTGTGAAGCTTGTAACAGTAAGCGTTTTAAATCAGAAACATTAGAAATACTTTATAAAGGAAAATCAATTTCGGATGTGTTAGAAATGACCATTGATGATGCGGTTGACTTTTTTAGTAAAGATGAAACAGATAAAATTTGTAGAAAAATTATTGAACGTTTAAAACCATTACAAGAAGTAGGTTTGGGTTATGTGCAACTTGGTCAGTCATCAAGCACATTAAGTGGTGGAGAAGCTCAGCGTATTAAGCTTGCTACATTTTTAATTGGTGGCAGTTCAACTACACAAACTCTTTTTATTTTTGATGAACCAACTACAGGCTTACATTTTCATGATGTAGCCAAGTTATTAAAATCATTTAATGCATTAATAGATAGAGGACATTCAATTGTTGTTATAGAGCATAATTTAGATGTTATTAAATGTGCTGATTGGATTATTGACATTGGACCAGAAGGCGGAGAAGAAGGCGGGAATATTGTTGCTGAAGGAACACCAGAAGATATTGTAAAAGTAAAAGCTAGCTATACCGCTAAATATTTAAAAGAAAAACTAAAATGATAAGTGCAATAATCTTAATTTTTATTATAGGCTATCTATTTATTGCTTTTGAGCATAGTGTAGCTATTAATAAATCTGGAAGTGCCTTAATGCTTGGTGTTTTGTGTTGGAGTATTTACGCTCTATTTTCACATAATGATTCCATTGGTTCTTCATTAAGTCATCATTTAGGAGAAATATCAGAAATTATATTTTTCTTATTAGGAGCCATGGCAATAGTTGAATTAATTGATGCACATAATGGTTTTGATATTATAACTGATTCCATTAAAACAAAAAACAAACGTTATTTATTATTAATCATATGTATTGTTGCATTTATTTTATCAGCAGTACTAGATAATTTAACAACAGCCATTGTAATGGCAACAATTGTAAAAAAAATAATTCCCGAAAAACAAGATCGTTACTTTTTTATTGGACTTATAATTATTGCATGTAATGCAGGTGGTTGTTTTAGCCCCATTGGAGATGTAACATCCACAATGCTTTGGGTAGGAAATAAATTAAGTGCAACTTATATGATAAGTCATTTAATAATTCCTAGTTTGGTGTGTTTAATGGTGCCCTTAAGTATTGGATTATTAAAGGTAAAAGGAAACGTAGAAAACATTGAAGCAACATCAGATTTCAATCCTATTTCTAAAACTGAAAAAACAATTATTTTTAGTTTAGGATTATTTACATTATTGTTTGTACCGGTGTTTAAAACCATTACTCATCTTCCTCCATATATGGGAATTTTATTTGGATTAGGAATTATGTGGATTGTAACAGAACTAATTCATAAGAAAAAAGGAACAGAGGAAAAAGATCGTTTTTCGGTATCAAATGCTATATCGAGAACTGATGTACCAAGTGTTTTATTTTTTTTAGGAATACTGTTAGCTGTTGCTTGTTTGCAAGAGGTGCATGTATTAAGTGATATGGCAACCTATTTAAATAATACTATAGGTGATTTAAAATTAATTTCTGCAAGCATAGGCTTACTTTCTGCCATAGTAGATAATGTGCCCTTACTAGCAGCTACTTTAGGCATGTATAACATGCCATTAGATGATACATTTTGGTTAATGATTTGTTATTGCACTGGAACAGGTGGTAGTTGTTTAATTATTGGTAGCGCTGCTGGTGTTGCAGTTATGGGATTAGAAAATATTAGCTTTAGTTGGTATTTAAAAAACATAAGTTTACTTGCCCTTATTGGATATATATCAGGATTTATAGTATTTTTAATTCAAAATAGCCTCATTAATTAATGGAAACCGAAGATAATTTTTCAGAACAAGAATATACTGCTCCAAGTATTTTGCCTAAACCAATTCTTGAAGAAGACAAACAAAATTGGATGCGCAGGTCTATGATTAGTTTAGCTATTTATGCCTTATTATTTTATGTAATTTTTGATAGAGATTTGGCCTATATAGCAGCATTACTTGTAGTATTATTAATTCATGAATTAGGGCATTTTTTTGCCATGAAAGCCTTTAACTATTCTAACATTAAGTTATTTTTTATACCATTACTTGGTGCATATGTAACAGGAACTAAAAACACCATTTCTCAACGACAAATGAGTGTGGTTATTTTAGCTGGGCCAGTGCCAGGTTTAATTATTGGATTCGTATTAGCAATTGTTCATTCTTCTTATCCAAATCCACAATTATTAATGCTCTCAAATACTTTTTTCTTATTAAACTTACTTAATCTTTTCCCCTTTGTGCCGCTAGATGGAGGTCGTTTACTTGAAATATTGTTCTTAAAAAATAATTACATTATACGTTTAGTATTCACCATCATTTCCATAATTGCTATTTTAGGATTAAGCGTATTAAGTCAAAACATATTCTTCTTAATTATTCCTGCCTCTATGATTTTTGAATTAATTATGGAAATTAAAAATCAAAAAATTAGAGAATTTTTAAAAACAGAAAATATAAATTATACCATTAATTATTCAGATCTTCCTGATACCGATTATTGGACAATTAGAGATGCAATTTTATTATCATTTAGTAAGCGCTACGCTGGTGTGCCTGCTGGTGTTTATAAATACAGTATTATTGAAGGTGGTATAGTAAAACACGTTATTAGTATTTTAAAAACGCCATTTATAATTGATATAAAAATTTTAGGAAAGATAATCATGTTACTTATCTATTTATTTTTCTTAATTGGGTTACCTGCACTTTTCTTTATGCATTACAATCCTTTTAAATAATGAAATACGTTTCAATAATAGTTAGTTTTATATTAAGCAGTTATTTTATGACTGCTCAATCGGTTGATTTATCAATATTAAAATCAATCAATAAAAACGAAATGCCTTGTTGGGACAAAACGATGAAACTCACTTCTAAATCTATTTATCCGGCGATGGTTATTGCTCCAAGTTCAATATTCCTTACTGGCTATTTTCAAAACGATAAACCCATGATGCGAAATGGTGTAAAAACAGCTGCAGCTATAGGATTAAACATTGCATTAACTACAGGTTTAAAAGTAAGTATTAACCGAGCTAGACCATTTGCGCAATATCCTAATGATATTATTAAAAGAGACGAAGTTGGTAAATTTTCATTTCCATCGGGACACACCTCTACTGCATTTGCTATGGCCACTGCTGCAACACTTTCAACCAAAAAATGGTATGTTGCAGTGCCAAGTTATTTATATGCATGCGGCGTTGGTTATTCGCGCATGCGCTTAGGTGTTCACTTTCCAAGTGATGTATTAGGAGGAATGGTGGTTGGTATTGGGTCTTCTTTGCTTGTTTGGCAAATTGACAAATGGATACAAAACTAGTTATTCGTCCCTCAAAAGTAATTTAGCTCCATTTTTCTTTTTTCCATGACGAAAAAAGAAACAAAAAAGTCTAGGCAAAACACCAAATCCGTTTTTATAAACTTTTTTTTATTTTTATTTTGGTGTTTATGATTGGCTTCGCAGTTCATCGCACTTCCTCCGCTTCATCTCCACCTGAAAAACTAGGATTTCGCACTGTTTTGCCGAAACCTACCGCACCTCACTAAAATTATACAACTGATTTATTAACCTTTAGATTATTTTTCATCAATATGATTTCTCAAACAATCCATTTATATCAACACTTTTAAATTACTTGAGGTTACTTAGTTAAACTAACTGTGCCATTAAACCCTCTAATTCAAATGGTGTTAAATCTCTCCACTCACCAATTTTTAATTTATCTAATTTAATATTCATAACCCTAACACGTTGTAATTTTATTACTTGATAATCATACGCATTACACATTCTACGTATTTGTCTGTTTAAACCTTGAGTTAATGTTATTCTGAATATACGCTTTGAGTCTGGCTCTTTACTCACTTTACAAGGTTTTGTAATATCACCTTGTATATTTATTCCTTCTGAAATTTCTTTCAAAAAAGCGGTTCTCACAGGCAAATTAAGAGTTACAATATATTCCTTTTCGTGTTCATACTTTGAATTCCCAATTTTATTAATTATTTCGGCATGATTAGTTAATAATATTAAGCCTTCCGAATCCTTATCTAATCTGCCAATTGGATAAATACTTTGAGTGTGACCAATAGCATCAATTATATTGTTTTCAATTTTTTCACTGGTGCATTCTATTCCTTTTGGTTTATTATAAACTATATATGTAGGAACAAATTCTTTTTGTTCAAGTGGCACACCATCTATTAAAATAACATCTCCTTCTTTTATTTTAGTGCTAAAGTTTGCTAATTTTCCATTTACTAAAATACGTTTGTTTTCAATCATATCGTAGGCTTTCCTACGTGATGTAAAACCATTTAATCCTATATATTTATCTACTTTCATATGTTTCAATTATTGTTTTTTTAGTTGTCATATGGTATAGTCAGTTTAATCATTTGTGTTTATGCTTGCTACAAACATGGCTATTTCATATGTTTTATTCTACAATAACGTCATTTTTAGTTTCAAAAAAAAATCTAATAATATTTAAACCATTACTAATTTAATGCTGAATTATTTTCACTTAATTGTATTTTCAGATTTAGTTAGAAAAATAATAACAAACTATTTTACATAAAATCTTTACTATCTTCTAAAATTACATTTTCATAAACCTCATTCCAGTTTGTATATAATTTAGTAAGAGGCCATTTATTGTCAGAGTGTGGATATTTTTGCCAAGTTAAATGAACAACAGCGTATACTCCTTCATTTAATTGAAATATGACATCATCATTATCTTGTCTTCGTGCAATCGTTTTTACTTGCTTGTTATTTAAAATATGATCTACACTTATTTCTGTTTCTAGTTGGCGAGATAAATCTTGGTCACTCCAATACCATGGCTCAGGAAGATTATTTGTAGTATCAGGGAGTTTTGGCATTTTGTTTTTTAACTAGCAACTAGTTTTAATAGGCCTTAAACAAGTGGGGATTTCAAAATAAAATATGAAATTCATCACATATTTTGACTAGAATTCCAACATTTAAATTTAATAATACTGCAACTTCTTTTGCAAAACCGAAATTACGCACTCCGCTTTTACTCTGTTTTACTTAGTGACCAAATTATTGCTTTTTCTTTTGTTGCTCTAAAAATTGTAGTATGTTTCTCTTTTGGTTCATCAGAAAATTTCCATTTCAAATTTGTTAGATTTTCCACTTTCAAAATTTCAGCTAATTCCTTAGTGAAAGGTGAAACATCTTCTGCGTTTGAACCAGCAAACCAAACTCGTTTTTCTGTTTTTGGAAATTTAGATAAATGTTCTTTGGCTGTTCTAACTAAATAATGATTGTTCCACCAAAGTGAAGGATCAAATGCTATATAATTGTCAAACATTTCTGGCGTCAAAAAAAAAGTTTCCATAACAAAAAGTCCTGATGCTGATTCACCAATGATACCTTTTTCAGTTGTTACTCTGTATCGCTTATTTATTTCCAAAAAAAGTTCTTCTTTAATAAATGCTCTGAATTTTTCAGAACCACCAACAATAGGTGCAATCTCTTTGTCCTTAGCTATTTCAGTATATCCAGTTAAATCCCTTCTTCGTTGAGTGTTTTCTATACCAACTAAGATCAGTGGCTTTATTTTATTCTCTTTTATTAATTTAGCCAATGTATTTGCAATATGAGGAAAATCTTCATTAATTCCACCATCTGCCATATACATTACTGGTAAAGAGTCTGTGGATGTTTTATAGTTTAACGGAGTCCAAACATTAATTACTCTTTCTTCACCTACTTGTTGAGATTGAATTTTAAAAGTTTCATGTTCCGGAAATCGATCATTTGAACTTGATGAGTTTGAACAACTTGCAATTGCAAGTAACAAAATAAATAAATTGTAAAAAGTGAATTTCATATCTATTATTTTACTTATAATTTTTAAGAAATGGTGGTATAAGTTAACGAATAACTTTCTTATTTCTGAATACTAATCTTAATGTTTTCAATTGATTTAGGGGTTTCAACAATGAAATAGTAAATACCATTAGCTAAATCTGAAACATTAATTTGTCCATTAAAAGATTTAATCAATACATTTTCTTTTACTAAAGAACCTGTAGCATTAATTACTTTAATTGTAGCATTTTCAAAATCCTGACTATAATTTACATATAAAACAGTGGATGCAGGATTTGGAAAAATATTTACAAATGAATTAGATTTAAATTCAACATCAACAATTGGTGCATATTTAAACTCTCCTGATTTATCAACTTGCTTTAATCGGTAATATGAAATGCCTTTTAATGGATTTTTATCAACTGAACTGTATTTCTGCAATGAAGTACTATTACCGTCACCATGAGCTTTCACTGTTGTAATATATTCGAAGTTTACACCATCGCTACTTTTTTCAATTTCATAATAATCATTATTTACTTCAGTTGCTGTTGCCCAATCCAAATTTACTTGATTATCATTTGGAGTTGCTGTAAAATATAGTAATTCAACTGGCAATGGATTAACTCCTTTATCTTTATTTCCTAATGTAAATCTACTAAACGAATTAAAAACAGTTGGTGCAGAAGTTGAAGTTACACTACCTGTTGTAATAGTTGCGCCTGTTCCACCAATATCTTTCCAAGCTGTGGTTGCAGTAAATGTATTTTTACAAACAGCTAAATTTGTTGGATCAGTAACACCATCATTTACATCATAAAAAAGAGTAATGGTTTGAGTTCCTGAAACATGTAAAGTTGGTGTTACAACAGACGTAGTAGTATTTCTTCTAACGATATCCCAATAGTGAATCCTAGATACATTTGCAATAGTTGTAGGCAAGGTCCAACCTAAAGCATTAGCACTTGCATTAAAAACTTCACTATTGTAAGTGTATGATGTGCCACTGCTATGATTTACAGTTAAAATTGCAGGTCTCCAATCTGGTGCTTTCCCTATTGGTAAATTCAAGGCGCGAATACCAGTTAAACTCATTTCGTAATCCATAGGACCATTTATAAAACTCAAACTATTGCCAACAGATGTAGTTGAAGCATTATTCATATATAAAATGTTAGTAGAAGTGGTATTAACTATACCTTGAGTTAAGGTTAAATAATTTAATACATTAACTTTAGTTTGTAAATAAACCGAATCGGCACTTTTATTAATTATTAATCTTGAAAAACGTGGATTGCCAGCTGTCCCTAGTTTTGAAATAACTTGTGGATTTAAACCTGTAATAGTTGCAATTCCACCGCCTGCTTGTCCAAAAGTTATTGAATACGTTCCAGTTGAGTTTACAGCAATATTACCTTCATATGTGCAATTAGTATTATGATTAGGATAAAATATTCCCGTATTATTTTGAGTAAATACTACATTACCTTTGTAAGCATCACTGAAAGAATTAGCCATATATAATGCTCCAGTTCCAGCATTTGTAATACTTGCTGTGCTATTAAAAATATTTCCACCAGGAGAAACATCGTTTGTAGTACCATTTTTTGTACTAGTAACTGACCCATTAAAAACACTCGTGTTAAATAATAATCCAGGACTAATAGAAGTGATGTCACCATCAAATGAAGAAGTTGGACCAAATTGAATTAAACTAGTTCCTGTAGTTGTTAAACTTTGTGGAGTAGCAGATACTTGAGAAAATTGTTTTAAAACAAGTTGACCAGAATTAAACCCACCAGATCCAACACTTATTGTTTTACCTGCACTTAAAGTTGATGTTCCAGTAGAATTACCAAAATAAACACCTGCTCCATTAACACAATTTACTATTATATTATCTTTAAACGTAGAATTATTTGCTGCAAACAAAGCAACGTAAATCCATGACCCAGTAGATGTAGGTGCATTATTAAACGTTGTAACACCACCAAAAATATTATTTACACTATTATAGGCAACATAAATATTACTTGAACCTAAATTATTAAATGTAGTAGTTGTATTAAACTGGTCTCTATTACCATTTCCTAATAATAAATATCCAGAACCAATATCATTAATTATAGTAGTACCATTAAAAACATTGTTTCCAGTACTTTGATCGTTACTAGTACCATTTTTAGTACAAGTAGCTGAACCATTAAACGTACAGCCATGAAACCATAAGCCTGGGCTCACAGAAGTTACATTTCCATCAAATGAAGATGTTGGACCATACTGAATAAAACTAGTTCCAGTAGTTGTTAAACTTTGTGGGGTTGCAGAAACTTGTGTAAATTGACGTAAAATAAGTTGTCCAGAATTAAATCCACCAGCTCCAACACTAATTGTTTTACCAGCACTAAGCGTTGAAGTTCCAGTTGAACTTCCAAAATAAACTCCAGCTCCGTTTAAACAATTTACAATTATGTTATCATTAAATATTGAATTATTAATTTGATAGTTAGCCACATAAATCCATGAATTTGTGGAAGTAGGAGAATTATTAAATGTAGTAACACCTCCAAAAATATTATTTATGCTATTATATGAAACATAAATATGACTTGAACCTAAATTATTAAATGTTGCTGTAGTATTAAATTCATCATGATTTCCATTTCCAAATAATAAGTAACCACTACCAGTATTATTCATAGTTGCTACTCCATTAAAAATATTACTTCCATTACTAGCATCATTAGTTGTCCCATTTTTAGTACAGGTAGCAAAACCATTGAATGTACAGCCATGGAAATATAATCCAGGACTAACAGAAGTTACATTACCACCTAAATTAGATAATGGTCCATACTGCAAATAAGTTGCT
Source organism: uncultured Bacteroidota bacterium (assembly GCA_937868545.1). Taxonomy (GTDB): domain Bacteria; phylum Bacteroidota; class Bacteroidia; order B-17B0; family Aurantibacillaceae; genus UBA4416. The sequence goes on along the minus strand of CALMMX010000196.1, from coordinate 3,242 downwards.
GTTGGATTAAGTGTTAAATTAATAGGCACACTTCCTAATTGTGTAAATTGTTTAAGTATTAAATAACCAGCGTTTAATCCAATAGTTCCTGAGGCAATTGTTTTAGTAGCTACCAATGTAGCTGTTGCTATAGAATTACCACCACAAAAAGTAATACCTTGTGCACTACCAGATGTGTTTACATAAATATTTCCATTAAACATATTCCCAACAGTTGCCCAACATGGTAATAATCTTTCGGAACCATTATTAGTAAAAGTAACATCATCATTCCAAATATCTGGATTTGAATTTCCTAATAATAAATAACTACTTCCACTGTTTGTAATATTAGAAACACCATTAAACACATTACCACCTTGACTATAATCTCCCGAAGAACCATTTTTCGTGCAATCTGTTGTTCCATTAAATGTACATCCATGAAAAAATAACCCAGGACTAACTGATGTAACATTTCCCCCTAAACTAGATAAAGGACCATATTGTAAATAAGTAGCCGTAGGATTTAGCGTTAAGTTTATTGGAGCACTTCCTAATTGTGTAAACTGCTTAAGTATTAAATAACCCGCACTTAGTCCTAAAGTACCAGAAGCAATTGTTTTTGTAGCAGCCAACGTAGCAGTTGCTGTTGCATTACCACCACAAAAATAAATACCTTGTGCACTACCGGCAGTATTAACATAAATATTACCATTAAATAAATTTCCAGTTGAAGTCCAACATGGCAAGAGCCTTTCAGAACCATTATTTGTAAAAGTCACATCATCATTCCAAGTATCTGGGTACGTACCTCCTAATAATAAATAACTACTACCACTGTTTATAATAGTTGATGGTGCATTAAACACATTGCCACCTTGGCTATAATCGCCACCAGTTCCTGTTTTTGTGCAATTTGTTAGCCCGTTAAAAACACAGCCATTAAAATATAAACCAGGACTTGTAGAAGTAACATCTCCACCTAAGGCTGAAGAGGGGCCAAAAATTAAATTACTAGAACCAACAGATAATGTAAGATTAATTGGCGCACTACCTAATTGAGTAAATCGTGGCAATAATAAAGTTCCTTTATCAAAGGTACCAGTAAGGATTGTTTTGGTTGCAGATAATGTTGCAGTTGAAGTGCCATAGTCACAAAACCTTATACCTGCAGAAGTTCCAGTTGAATTCACTGTAATATTTCCATTAAACAAATTACCTACAGAATTATAACAGGTGTAAAACCAATTTGAACCAGTATTAGTAAAAGTAACATCATTATTCCAAGTATCCGGACTTCCATTTCCTAACATAAAATAACCACTACCATTATTAACAAAAGTAGAAAGTCCGTTAAAAAAATTCCCTCCATTACTCGCATCACTTAAAGCGCCTGTTTTAGTAGAATTAACGAAACCATTAAATGTACATCCATCAAAAAAAATACGAGGCGTTACAGAAGTAATATCTCCATTAAATATAGAATTACGAGCAAAGCGTAAATAAGCATCTGTACCAGTAAAATTTAAATTAACTGGCGTAGTACCTAATTGAGTAAATGTATTAAATACCAATGCTCCACCGCTAAATCCAGCCGGACCAACAGTAATTGAATAACCTGCAGCTTGAGTTGGAGTGCCAGTTCCAGATCCCCAACCAAAATAAATAGGTTGAGTTCCAATGTTTGTAACAATTATATCACCATTAAATAAATCATTAGAATTATATCCCACCATAAAATAACCAGTTGTACTTTGCTGATTAATGGTAAAAGATTTATTAAAAATATTTTGAATGGCATTATTGTGATTTGATGTACCAGCAGTTTTAGTAAACTCAGCTGTTCCATTAAATGTACCTCCACGCAATTCGATATTTGGCGCTGTAACAGTTAAATCAGAATTAAAAGTTGTAGGAATTGTGTTTTTATAAACTTCAAACATTGCTGTTCCAGTTAATGTAAGGTTTATTGGAGTTGCAGTTCCTAATTGAGTAAAGCTACCAAAATGCAATGAACCAGCACTAAATCCTCCTGAACCAATAGTAATTGTTTTACCTGATGCTAAAGTTGGTGTACCTGTATCACCAAACCAACCAAAATATATACCACCAGTATTAGAACTAGTAACAGTAATATTATCATTAAATTGGTCAGCCGACTGATAACCTAACATAATATAACCAGTACTTTGATTTTCGATATTAAGCGTTGAATTGAAAATATTTACATTACCAGAATTATGATTACCACCTGCTCCTCCAGTTTTAATAAAACTTACCGCCGCATTATAAGTTCCACCATTAGGGTAAATATCTGGTGCTGTTACATCCACAGTTCCATTAAAAACATTATTATTTAATTGAACATTACTTGTTCCTGTAGTAGATAAATTAATTGCAGTAGTAACAGCAGCCTGCATTTTCAACAATTGCAAATATCCAGAACTAAAGGCTCCACTTACAAAAATGTTTTTTCCTGATGCCAGATTAATAACTGGAAATGTTCCACTCCAGCCTAAAGCAATACCAGAGGCAGATGTAGTTCCATATTGACTTACATTAATATCTTCATTAAATTGACTGGTGCAATTATTCCCAAAAATAATTCTACCACCTGTTGCAGATGTGTTAGTTAAATTTACAACACCATTATAAGTATCTGCGGTACCATTAGCAAAACCAATATAACCAGAACTAGAATTATTTACATTTAAAACTCCATTATAGGTATTACCACCACTAGCCCAACAATTACCTGTTGTACCAGACATGTTATAAGTAACCGTTGTTGCAAAAGTAGATGTTTGTGCTGTGATTATACCTGCATTTACAGTTAGCGCACCACTTAAATTTGAACCATAAATATTTACACCACCATTTGCACCTGGCGAAATGGTTTGTGCTGTACTTCCTATTTGCGAAATTTTATAAAGATTTAAACTCGCTCCAGAAAAGGCTCCACATGTTAATGTAACACCAGAATTTAAAACAAATGTACCAACTCTGCCAAGTTGAATTAATCCTGTACTTGCAGTATTATTAATTATCATATTTGCATTTACTGCAACATTTTGTCCATAGCCAATATATAAACCGCCAGTATTTGTAGTATTTAAAGTTGTAACACCATTAAATGTTTCATTTCTACCTACACCACCATTAGTCAAAATTAAATAACCAGTACCTGAATTTGTAATAGACGTTGTACCATTAAAAACATTATTACCTGTAGAACCAATATTTGATGCACTTGTTTTTGT
>CALMMX010000195.1 GCA_937868545.1 uncultured Bacteroidota bacterium | reverse complement strand
AAAGATAGATCTTGATACTTAATTTTTTCTGCATTTTCCGGTAAAAGAGGCTGTAGAAGAGCAAGTGTAGAATTTCTGTAATTATATAAATAAGACGCTTTTCCACCTTTTTTGAAATAACCTTCTTCCGCATAATCAATACCAATGAGCCCAATTTGGATAGTGCGCTCTTTTTTCTCATTGTTTCCTTTTCTCATTGAAATATCAAAAACTCCAGATAGTGCGTTATTGTATTCCGCTGGAAAAGCTCCTGATAAAAAATCTGAATTTGCCAACATTTGGCTACTTAATCCAGTTAAGATACCTCCTCCGAATGACTTTAAATCACCAAAATGGTTTGGATTAGGTATTTCTACTCCTTCCATTTTCCACTGAAGGTACTTAGGAGCGTTGCCTCTTACGATTATTCCATTAAACCCTGAATTGGATGCAACACCTGCAAAAGCAGAGGCTAAACGAGCCGGGTCATCAAATCCTCCTGCAAAACGTTTTGCTTCTTCAACACTTAACATTCTGGCACTAACCGTAGTCATTGAATTAAGTGGCTGTTCTTTATTGACATTTGGTTTAATAGTTATTTCCTCAAGTGTTTTTGAATTTTCTTTAACCAAAATATTTAGAATTGTTTGTTTCGCAGAAATAACCGTTACTTCGCGAATAATGGCATTCTCGTAGCCAATACAAGTAATCTTTAAATCATAGCGACCTACAGATACATTTGTGATTGAAAAATTACCAAGACTGTCTGTTACACCGCCTAATAGAGGTTGAGTATTTAGTACTATTACATTGGCAAAAGCCACCGGTGCATTAGAAGCATTATCAATAACAGAACCCTTGATAGTTTGAAAAGGTTGTGCCTTAAAATTAATAAAAATTAAAATAAAAAATAAAGTGAAATAAGTACGTATCATATATTTAGAGTTTAGAAAGTACAAAAGTCTTTCAATCCTCTATTTTATACAATACTGATTTATCAGTACTCTTATTCTAGTAAGCCGTATTTTGATGCAAAAATAACAGCCTCGAAGGAATTGTTAGCTCCTAATTTTTCTAAGAAACGTTGGCGATGAGTATTTACAGTATGAACGCTTATTGATAACTTATCTGAAATTTCCTTGCTCAAATAACCTTGTTTAACCAGTTTTAAGATTTCCAGTTCTCGTTTTGTTAAGTCCAACTCTGCTTTTTGTGGCATTTCAAAAGGTATAAAATTACCTGTTCTGAAATTTAGTAACTGGCTCTTAACTGGGCTATTTTCTTCTTGATTCGGAGATATATCTACAATACTTAGCATAAGCCATATTTGACCGATTTTGTCTAATTCTAAGATCTGATACTGTTCAACTAGTCTAACATATTTATTGTCAGAATTCAACATCCGATATTCATATATTGCCTTATGATTTAGTTTTTCGTCGCTTGAAAAGGCATTGAATATTTTTAATATTGAAATACCATTTAACGCAAGTTGAAGTTTTTCTTCAGGATGAATTTTACTATCAAAAAATTGATGATTTAACTCTTGAAATTCTGTAGGGTGATACCCTAACAATTTTCCATAATTTGAAGAGAAAAATATTATTTGTTTTTTATTGAGATCAAAAATACTAACACCCGAATTACTTACATCTGATAAAGTCTGTAGCGATTTAATTTGTTTTGGAATAACAGAGTAATCAATGTTTTTTTCATCGAATTGATATTGCATTAGAAATTTAAAAAAAACTTCATATATACTACTTGGTTCCATCATTATAATATAAAATATTTAAAGTATAAAAGTACAATAATATTTCAAGAGATAGCCACACTGTGGTGGTTATATTTATAGTTGTATTACTTGCTAAAATTACTAATCAATCAAACACGAGTTTGGAATTAATACGTTTAAATATTTAAGTGATGATTCCAAAGTAGAGAAAATATTTAATTAAGATAGATTCTACATTTAGAAAAAAAATGGTTTACATGCGCTTGTATTGTATTCATTGTTTAAAATTCCAACTTATAACTCAAAATAGGAATAAGTGGAGTTTGATACCAATTTACAATTTTTCCAGTTTTGGAATTATAATATTGTCCTCCAATATTTTTTTGGTTAGTAGTATTTTGAATATCTATTGCAAATGTACTTGTAACCTTTTTATAATTTCGTTTTAAACTAATTCTTATATCTAGCCTATAATAGTCTTGATTTTTATTTTCAAACGCTTGATCATTTATTAAAATAGTTTCTCCATTAGCTTGGGATGCAACTAAATCAATTGGAGTATTTCTATATCCTCCTACATAAACAGATTTAAAGTTGGCTCCTATAATTCGATTTTTTCTTTTTTCTGATAGTATCCATTCTTTACCAAAAGTTATTGTTAGCGCATAATTAGTATTGAATTGAGTATTATACCATCTGTTATTGGATGCTTTATACTTTGAATCATATAATGAAGCTGAAACTAAATAATATAAATTTTTATGTAAGAAACGCTCGTATGTTATTTCCAAGCCATAGTTTTTACCCAATCCATTATTCACTAATTGATTTGTGTAATAACCATCAGTAGAATTTAATATTGAATAAGTATTTGATTTTTCATTACTAATAGGTACATTAAATAAATGTTGATAGTAAACTTCTGTTTTTATATGTGAAAATTCATTAATTGAATAATCATATCCTAAAACAATATGATGTGCCTTGCTTAAATCTAAGTTCTTGTTTAATGTTGTTGTCTTGCCTAAACTATCTGTAGATTGAGCGAAGTAAACTCCAATAGGCTGTATTTGACTATGCAATCCATAACCAAATGAAATGTTGTTTTTGTTATTTATAGTATATTTTAAACTTGCTCTTGGTTCAATGGCAAATGAGTTATTTAAAAATAATTGTAAATAGTGTAATCCAATGTTTGTAGTAAATTTATTATTAAACTTATGATTTAATTGGAAGTAAGCTTGTGCTGTTTGTGTTGACCCTTTAAGATTAATTCTTGTTAAAAGTATTGTTGTATCTGTATTGTTTTTTTTATTTAAATTATAGTTGAGTTGATTAACTATTAAACCTGTTCTTATGCTGCTTTTGGCATTGATTTTTTTTGTGTAAGTTGATGTTAAAGTTATTTTACTCTGGCTATACTTCTCTTTATATAAATCAGTAAATGTGATTAAATCATTTTCCAATTTTGCACCTTCATTACCGTTTTCAGTTCCTGAAAAAACTAATGCTGTTTTTAAGTAAGATTGATTATTAAATAATTTTGTATGTGTTAAACCAGCTGCACCTGTATTGCTTTTAAATAATGTATTTAATTTGTAAAAATCATCGCCATCCCATTTAATACTATCTTTAACAGCTTTAGTTATTTGATAGCTTAAACCTCCAAAGCCAAATATGCTAAAGTTCCCAATTTTTTTTGTTGGTAAAAATACATTGAATGACAAGTCTTGAAAATTAGTAATAGCATCTCCTAAAGGCACCCCAAGTTTTGCAAGTACATTTAAAGTAGAATAGCGGTAGTTAATTAAATAAGACCCACCATATCCTTTTTTAAATGGGCCTTCAGCTGCTATATCAGCACCTAAAACACCTAATTGAAATGTATATTCACGTTTTTGGTCATTGCCTTTTCTAAGTTTTAAATCAAATACACCTGAAAGTGCATTGCCGTATTCTGCTGCAAATGCTCCTGTAGAAAAATCAGAATTACTTAATAATTGTGCACTTAGAATTGAAACACCACCACAGGAGGTTCCAACTGCAGAAAAATGATTAGGATTAGGTATTTCTACACCCTCCATTCGCCATAATAATCCATTTGGAGAATTACCTCTAATAGAAATCATATTTCCTCCATCTCCAGCATTTACAACCCCTGCAAAAGATGTAGCCATTCGGCCAGGATCGTTAACAGCAGCGGCAAATTTTTGAGTTTCTTCAACCGAAAAAGCTCTTGTACTTACGGTTGACATTTCATTTAAGGGTTTGTTTTTTTCTATTTTTGCTGTAACTTCTATTTCATCAAGTGATTTTACATCTTCTTCTAATTGTACTGTTAATACTAATTCTTTCCCTGCATTAACTGATAAGTTTTGTAATGTTATTTCTTTATAGCCTAGAAATGAAATTTTTAAGGTTTGCTTCCCAACAGATATATTACTAAAAATAAATTTTCCTTCACTATCAGATGTTGTTGAAAGTATAGGATTTGAGTTTAATATTTGAATTATAGCACCTGGGATTGGTGATTGCGATATTTTGTCAACAACTATACCTCTCACAGTTTGTGTTGCAGATTGTGCAATTATGCAAGTATTAAGAGAAATTAAAAAAAAGATAGTAAGTGAAAATGTTTTTAACTGTTTCATATTTGAATATTTTGTTTTATATCTATATGAAAACTGAAATGAATTTTACCCCTATGTCATTTAAAAATATTTACATAATTTTTAAATATAATTTTGCACCAACCCACATTTTTGTATTTATACTTCCTGAGGTTTGATTATAAAACGTGTAAGGAGCTAAATCATGATAGAATAGAGCATAAACTGTTTTATATGTATCGGCATTAAATACAGATAAGGTTGGACCAAATCCAATTAATAATTTTGGGTAAATCTTATATTCAGTACTTACATTTAATTTACTGATATTATTCTTAAAGCTAATATCATTACCAGTTGTTGATTGGATGTTTTGTGATAATACACTAAAAGAGAAGTTCCATTTTTTGTGTAACTGATAAGTACTTCCTATACCATAGCCATAAGTTACCAATTGAGTTTTATTGTAGTTTATACCTATAAGAAAAATAGTGTGTAATTTGTTTACACCAGTTCCAAAGGACAGGGTGCCAAATTTGGTTTCATCTGTAGAAATTTCAAATTTGTGATACCCTTTTTTTACATAGCTAAAAAAACCAATAGGGATTCCTGAAGCGGTATCTGCAATATTTATTAATGATAGTTGTGCTCCTTTTAGATATTTTGCTTTGTTTACAATGCCTGAAATTTGAAAGCCATTTATTGTATCTGAAGTATTAACTATGCCTGATAATTGAACACCTTTTATTGATTTGGTTTGATTATAGATACCAGCAATTTGCATTCCTTTTGTGTTTTGTTTATTTAAATTCGCAATCCCACCAATTTGTAAGCCTTTTACATTCATTGAATTTATATTTACAATTCCGGCAATTTGAACACCCTTTGTTTTTTTTGTATTAATATTGGTTAAACCTGCAATTTGAACACCAGTAACTTCTCCAAACACGCAATTTCCTAACCCACCAATTTGAACATATTTAACATTTCCATTGTCAATGTTTAATAATCCGCCAATTTCAATTACATCAATGCCTTTAGAGTATCCAGCTAAAATATTTAAAGAATATTTATTAATTGTATTAACAGACAATAATCGATTTGTGCTAACAAAAGGCAAAAAAGAGACAGAAAAATTGGAAAACAATGTGTCGCTAATATTTTTGAAATTGGTTTTAAAAATTTTAAAACGATTTTCGTTTATACTTGCGTTGCTTAATTTTTTTTCAATTGTATCGTCGTTTTGTATAGCTGAGGAATCAATTGATGAACTTTGATTAATTGTTATAACGGTTTGTTTTAATTTATCTTTTGGGTACAAATAGATAGTTACCTCCTGATTTGATTTATTATATAAGGTTATACTAGTGTCACAATAATTTTCTTTGGCTACAGATATGGCAACATTTTCAAATTTATTGGAAAATGTTAGTTCAAAAAAACCGAAATTATTTGTTACTGCTGAGTGTTTATCTTGTTTGATGTAAATACTGGCTTGCGGAATAGTTAAACTATCATAAGCATTATATATGTAGCCTTTTATTTTTGAAATAGGTAAACTGGGTTTATTATCACATGTTATGATAATATATTTATCTTTTGTTTTGTAAAAACAATTGGAAGATTTAAGTATTTCTGCAATCACAAGTCTTAGGGGTTTATTTTTACAAACTATACTTAGTAGTTGCCTATCGTTAAATGGTTGAGAATATGAAAACACAACAGAGGTTTGAGCTGAAATAGTTTTGAATAATTCGGCTATAGTTTGTTTATTAGCATTAAGGGTTACTAATCGTTCTAGATAAGGCGCTTTTTGAGCTTTAATACATTTAAAACTAATTATTAAACACCATAAAATAAAGTATTTAAGTAGTTTTATGGCAGGCATGCTTTTCCTTTTATCAAATAACCCGAATTTGTTTTTTCAAAATCTAAACCAAGCGTTTCGGCAATAATTGTTATAATAGTATCTATATCTTCATTCGTAAATTCGGTAGTTATAGTGCAATTATTTAATTGAGTATTTTGTAAGATAATATTTGTTTTATAGGTACTATTTAATTTTAAAACAACCTCTTTTAAAGTTGTGTTTTCAAATTTTAAAATAGCATTATTCAAATTAATCTCTTGTGCATTAATGAGTTGTTTTTTAGAACGTATATATATAGCTTTTTCAGAAGCTTTGATTTCTAATTCTGATCCTAAACTGTCGAATAATAAAACTACTCCTTCATCCACATTTACATAAATCGTATCTGTATCTAATGATAGTCTTACACTAAATTTTGTTCCTATATCTTTTATAAAGAAGCTGCCAGCATCAACAATAAATGGCAACTCGTCTTTATGAGTAACATTAAAATCAGCATTTCCCTTTAAATAAACTATTCGGTTTTTTACTCCGAAATTTTGATCTACCACTATTTTTGAATTTTCAAGAATATGTATTTTCGTACTATCATTTAAATTTACAAATAGTGGTTTATTAGTGGTTACATAACTTAATTCTTGAGAAGTGTTTTTATTTAGCATATAAGCTATAATTGCCCCAATGCTAATAATAAATGCGAAAGATGCTGCTATGCGCAAATAAACTATTTTTTTTGTTTGTAATTGCTTAACATCTGTTTCCTTATTTATAGACTGTGTTATTTTAACCCAAGCCTTAGTATTATCTATATTTTCAATGTTAGATTGGTTTTTATTGTTTTTGAAAATATTTTCACAATCCAAAAAATACAATTTATTGGTTGGGTTTTCATTTTTCCAATCTTCTAATAACATAGCATCTTCTGGTAAGGCATTACCCGACAGAAATTTACTAATTAGATTATCTATGTTTTCTATTTTATTCACGATACTATTTTAGTTAAGCAAATAATTAATAATGGTAAGTACTCCTTTAATTGTTCTCTTAATATTTTTAAAGCTTTACCCATTTGGTTTTCAATTGTTTTAATTGACAGCCCTAATTGGTCAGCTATTTCTTGATATTTTAATTGTTCAAATCGACTCATTTTAAATATTTTGCTACATTGTTCGGGAAGTAAATCAATGGCATTGTCTATTTTTTTCTGTAATTCATTTACTTCTAATTTTTCATATTGATAATCAGAATTATTATTTAATTGTATCTCTTTAGCATATTCACTTCTCACTTTTTGTTGTTTAATTTTATTTAAACAAGCATTATGTACAGCTTTGTATAAAAATGCTCTAAGGGATGTATGTATTTCAATTATTGCACGTTTTTCCCATAACATAATATATATTTGTTGAACTTGGTCCTCCGATTCTTCAATATCATTTAAAATAGTATTAGCATAGTTAACCAATGCCATATAGTATTTATGGAAGATTAGCTCGAAGTTCCCTATTTCTCCTTCTTTTAATATTAATATTTCATCCTGATTTATCTCCAACTCAAAACTTGGTTTACAGGTATAAATTTAGTAACTTTTAATATAAGACAATTGTAATTGATAATACCCCTATGCGAAAATGAAAATATTTTAATATTTATTTTATTTATATTAAAAGTCAAAAGAAGCTTTAAAATATTATTGGTATATTTGTAATAATTTCAAAAAAACTGTCCGTTCAACAATGGATGTCTTCTTTAATAAAAAAAAGGTTTGACTAAAATAATCAAACCTTTTTTTATTTATTATTATCCATTTATTTTGATACAATTATCTTTTTATATGTCTTATTTATGTTATCTGTTACTAACACGCATGTATAAATGCCATTAGCAAATTCTTTTGCGTCAACAGAAATAGTATGTTCGCCTATAGGTAATTTTTTATTTAAAACTCTTGCTACTATTTGTCCAACGGAATTATAGATTTCCATTTTACACATGATTTCTTTATCTAGTTTTAGATTAAATGATGTTGTTTCGCTGAAAGGATTTGGGAAATTTTGTTCTAATGTGACATCACTTTTGTTTTTAATTTGATTTAATCCTGTGGATATTGTAGCAACAGGTTGTTGTTGTGTAACGCAATGCACCATTCCACCATTTTCATATAAATTTCTAACGTCAATACCAATTGCTGTTCTTCCTGTGTATAACGATTGAATTATGCCGTTTGCAACAGCGTCATTTGGGTCATTGTAATTGGGCACTAAAATTATACCATTAGCAACATAGTAATTTGCATATGAACCTTTATAGCCCAGGTTTGTTCCACTTGTTGTAATAACATTATTTTGAGTTAATGGTAAATAGACTTTTGTATAGGTTTTGTTGTTAATATTACTTGCGTTATAAAGTGTGGCAATATCTGTTGTTGTTGCACCCCAATAGGTTAGGTCTGCACTATTCATAGTAACTAAAATACTATCATCAACAAATTTAGCAAAACCATCAATATGAAAATCTGTAACATCATTAACATCTCCAACTTTACCATCTAACCAAATAAACTTTGAAACACCAAGATATTGTGTGAAATGTGTTTCTGCTTGTGCTTGTGTCATGCCTAAATTCCTTATACTATTTGCAGGAGCTTGGCTAATGATAGAACTTTTACAAGCCATTAAAACACCATTTCCATCCAACTCAACTGCACCTCCTTCATTTACCATTACTGAGTTTAAATTAATTACAGGTACACTAATAGATGTGGAAATAGATGTAGGTATTGGATTACATTTTGAGTACCCGTATTTCGTTCCCCAACCATTAAAACCCCAATCTTCAATTTTTAAATTACCACTTGCATCTCGAACAAAAATAGGCCCATTATCCCTTACCCAAACATCGTTAGTTTGAGCAATCAAAAAAGTTACATTAGTTAAACTAACACCTGCAGTAGTTAGTTTATTTGCAATACGAGTTTGCTCAGTTGAATTGTATGCAATAATATGTACTTTTTCATTAGCTACCAATGCCTGTGTCATAGCTACCCAAGTTGCATCTAATGAGTTTCTATATGCTACTCCGTATTCATATTGATGAGGCCATTGCAACCAAGTTCCTTCATGTGGGTCATTTTCATGAGGCATAGTGTATGTTTGTGAAAACATAGATGTATTTAAAGTGATTATCATTGCTAATAAAATGATTGTTTTCATATGTTTTTAATTATAAGATTTTTAATTGTCTTTTGGTATAGCCAGTTTAATTTTTAGTATTTATGTTTTTGCAAACATAGCTATTTCATAATCTACTGTTTTAAATGATTAGTATAATTCAAAGATAACTTAGATTGGCAATAATCTAAATTATATTCTCTTAAACAACGTTATTTAGGTACAGAAAATTCAATTAAGATATTGAATGAAAAATTATTTTGGTTGCTGTAGGGTAACACAATGTATCATTCCCCCATTTGCATAAAGATTTCTTACATCTATGCCTATTACTTTTCTATTAGGATATAAACTTTGTATCGTAGCGTTTGCAATGGCATCGTTAGCATCGTTGTAATTAGGTACTAGCACCACATTGTTAGCTATATAATAGTTACAATATGAACCTTTGTAACCTAATTTTTTTCCATACTCAGTTGTTACTTCATTTTGCGTTAAAGGTAATGTTACAATTTTATAATTCTGTCCTTCTGCATTTTTAGAGTTATATAGTTTTATAATATCATTAGCTGGTACTTGCCATTCTAATAAATCATTTTCACTCATTGTCACTAAGCTGTTTTTATTTGCAAACTTTGCAAAACCATCTATGTGCATATCTGTAATTTCAAGCCCTGCAACACCTTCTAACCATATAAAATTAACTACTCCATAATATTTATTTAGAATAATTTCAGCTTGTTCCTGTGTCAATTTAGGATTTCGATTTTTATTTAATATAGCGCTTTTTGTAGCCATCAACGTACCATTACCGTCAATTTCAACTGAGCCACCTTCCAATATCATTATTGCATTTAAATCAACAATTTCTTGTTTTTGGTCGATTGCAATTTTTGATGGTATGGCGTTACAATTTTCAAACTTAAATTTTTTACCCCAGCCATTAAAGCCCCAATCTTGTATTACTAATTTCCCATTTTTATCTTTTGTGTAAATTGGGCCTGTATCTCTTGCCCACACATCATCTGTTTTATATATCTTAAAATCAATATGTGTTAATGGAATATTTGCTTTATTTAAAATAGTAGTTATTTGTTCTTTTTCAATTTCATCGTAAGCAACAATGTGTACCATTTCGTTTGGCGCTAAAGCTTTTGTCATAGCCAACCAAGCACTATCAAGCCTGTTACGATAAGTTATACCAAATTGGTATTGATGAGGCCAATGCAGCCAAGTTCCCTCGTGCGGTTCACTTTCATCGGGCATTGTATATTCTATTGTTGATTTTTGATACATTTTATTTGGAGTTAAATTAAAAGTTGTTGGTTGTTCATCTGAATTAAGATTAAATATTTTAATACCTAAAAATAAACCTACATCTGTATTAAACTGTTCTTGTTGATTTGCTAAATTTAAACTCACACCAAAATCTATTTTATTTTTATATTCTAAACCTGCTAATAAAGTTTGATTACCTGATATGCTGTTATCGCTTCCAAAATCAGCACCCAGAATGAGTAAATTATATAAGTTGAATTTTTTAGAAATTTTAGGTGAATACGATGCCATGCCATTTGCACCAAAACCTACTGAGTTTGTTTTAAAAGAATAATTAATGGTTGGATAAAAATTAAAATCAAACTTTTTCTTTGTAAAAGCAAAAGCTAAACCTAGTTCGGGTAACACCTCGCCGTTATTAATAGTATTGCCTAAAGCTAAACCCGCACATTTAACTAACTTATAATCTACCACATGAAAAAATTCTGTTTTGCCTGTGGTATCTTTTGTGGTATTCACTTCAAAATTAGAATGATTGTAATAATTAAATTTATTGTTTTTTGAAATGCTTTTTTGAATTAAAGTGTTAATGCCAATTTCACTTAATCCAAAAGCAGACTGGACTTGAACCTGACCGTAAGATGAAATAGAGAACGTTAAAAACGAAACAAATAAAATAAACCTTATCATCAATAATTTAGTTGGATAAAATTGTTTGAAAAATGGAGATTATTATTCCAAAAAAAGCAACTGAAATACCTACAATAAATAACATTAAAGTTTTTTTGTAATACTCGCTAACTTTTTGTGATGGATAGTTATTATTTAATATACGATATAAAGCTATCAATAATAAAATAACACTAATTATTAAACCAACAGCCACAATATAATCTGATAAAACTGTTTTATCAACTGGCTCAGTAGCCCATTTACCTATAAAACCTAATACAAAACCTAAAATAATTCCAATAGCTGTAACCATAGGTTGTCTATAATTTTGTATCGGCTCTACTGTTTCATTTTCCATAGCTATTTTTTTTATGGAAACAAATTTACTAAAAAGTAAAAGATGTACTAATTTACTGAGGCTGTTGTTGCGTTACGCAATGCACCATGCCACCATTAGCGTATAAGTTTCTAACATCAATCCCAACTACTGTTCTTGTAGGGTATAAAGCCTGTATAGCAGCATTAGCTACGGCATCATTTGGATCGTTGTAATTAGGAACTAATATTTTTGTATTAGCTATATAGTAATTAATATACGAGCCTTTATACGCTAATGGCGAACCGTATGTAGTTGTTACGTTGTTTTGAGTTAATGGTAGTTTTAAGAATGTATATGGAGTTCCATTTTTATTAGTTGCTGCATAAAGAGTAGTAATGTCAGAAGTTGGAACTTGCCATTCTGTTAATTGCGGTGTATCCATTGTTACAATAGTAGTTGCATTTCCAAATCGAGCAAATCCATCAATGTGCATATCAGTAATTTCTAATCCAGCTACTCCATGTAACCAAATAAATTTAGTAATGCCCAAATTCTCATTAAAAATTGTTTCGGCTTGAGCTTGAGTCATACTTGGGTTACGATTACTATTTAATATCGAACTTTTACAAGCCATCATTACACCATGTCCATCAATTTCAATACTACCTCCTTCATTTTTCATTACTGAATTTAAGTTCACTATTGTTTTACCTTGGTCGATGGCTATTTGCGAAGGTACTGCGTCGCATTTTGTAAATTGTGCTTTATTACCCCAACCATTAAACCCCCAATCTTCAATAACTAAATTTCCGCTATTATCTTTCACGTAAATAGGGCCATTATCTCTAACCCAAACATCATCTGTTTGATAAATTTTAAAATCAATATTTGTTAAAGGAACACTTGCAGTATTAAGTAAGGTTGTAATACGGGCTTGTTCAGTCGCATCATAACAGACGATATGAACTTTTTCGCTTGAGACTAATGCCGCAGTCATATCAATCCAAGTTTGGTCTAATCTATTTCTATATGTAACACCATATTGATAATGATGAGGCCATTGCAACCAAGTACCCTCATGAGGTAAAGATTCTTCGGGCATTGTATATTTAATCGTGTTTGTTGCCTGAGGTGGAGTTGGCTCTGTATTATTATCAACTTGGTCTTCTTTTTTGCAAGATGATAAAACAATTAGAAACGAACATACTGCAAAAGAAATTTTCACACTTTTCATAGAAATATTTTTGCAACGAAAATACATTATTATGTATTAAAAGGAGTTATTATTCTCTTAAATGAACTTTTTTGGGTACAGAAATTCAACTAACCTAATTGCTTTCCCAATTTTGTTATCAACTCTGTTTTATTGAGTTTACTAATCGGTATTTTGTATTTATCAATAATGGCTTGATTTCCATCAATTAATTTCACTTTATCAATATTAACAATAAACGAACGGTGGCATCGGTAAAATAAATTTGATGGAATTTCAAGCTCAATTGCATTCATCGAAAATAAGGTGGTGTAATTTTTTTCGGCAGTTACAATTTTGATGTATTTGTGTAGTGCTTCAATGTAAAGTATATCTGCAATATCAATTTTTATAAGTTGATAGCTTGATTTTATGACAATTGATTTCTCTTGTACTTCCGTTGAAATTGTTGTTTTTGTTGAGTTTTCGACATTTAGTATTTCAATTACTTTATTAACAGCTTTTTCAAAACGCTCAAATGTGATGGGTTTTAATAAATAATCAATTATATTTAATTCGTAACCTTCCAATGCAAATTCCGAATAAGCAGTAGTAAAAATGACCTTTGGTGGATTTGTTAATGATTTTAATAAATCTATACCAGTTAGTTTTGGCATTTGTATATCCAAAAAAATTAAATCTACATTGTTTGATTTTAAATACTCTTTCGCTTCAATAGCGGAGCTAAAAGATTGAATAATTTCAATGCTTTTAAATTGCTTTAAATGTGTTTGTATAAGCTGTCTAGCTAACGTCTCGTCATCTACTATTAGGCATTTATATAGTTTATTATTTTGCATTTAATTGTAAATCTACATTAAATTGGTTGTTTTTATTACAAATATTTAGGTTGTAGTTTTTAGGGTATAATATATCTAATTGAGATTTAATATTATTTAATCCAACACCTTCATTTGTTTGTTTTGTTTCAAAAGAATTTGATATACTAAACACAATTGCAGTATCCTTAACTTCAAATTTTATTGCAACAAATCCGTTTATATTGTCAATAATGTTGCTATGTTTAAACGCATTTTCAACTAAGGTCATAAACAATAAAGGTGGAACTTTTAATCCTGAAACATTACCAATAATATCAAAATTAATGTTATTCATACCTGCTATTTGTCTGTATTTTTGCAATTGAATGTATTTAGAAACGACTTCAATTTCTGAATCTAAAAATACTGTTTGTTTATTACCATCGTAAATAAAATAGCGTAATATTTCCGATAAAGCCGAAAGCATTTTAGGTGCATTATCATTATTCAATAGTGTAAGGGTATAAATGTTATTTAATGTGTTAAATAAAAAATGAGGGCTAATTTGAGATTTTAATAACATCATTTCTGTTTGCAATTTTTCGTTTTCTAATTGCAACCTTTTTTGTTTTTCTTGCTCAAATTTATTGAAATACCAAACAAAATAAGAGATAACAATAAAGAGTGAATTATTGAGTAAAAAAGAGGCGATTGCTCTTGGTAAATTTGGCGAAAGTAGTCCTTCATTTAATCCTGTTATAATAACTATACCAAAACAAATTATAAATAAAAATATCACACCAATTCCATAAAGTAGCTTGCCCCTTTTTTCTAATACAAATGGCAGTAGTATTAACAAATTAATATAAAACTCGGTTGCATAAATTGCAGTTTCAAATACAGTATATACAATGCTTTGTTTTATATCGTATATATCGATTATGTAATCGAAAACGTATAAAGCTATAAAAACCCAAAATAAAATATGAAAACTGTTTTTTTTCATTATAAGATAAAGTTGCTTATTAAAACAATAGTAATCAAAATTTATCTCTGAAAAAGTTGATTTTGGGTATAAAAAAAATATTTGGTCTCTTTTATAGACCAATTTATTGATTTTTTTGGTTAAAAATCTTTTCTTTAAGTATCGCCATTTCAAAACTAATATGCTTAGGCAATATTTTACAATAAGTTTGAGTAGTGCGCATGGATGCATGCCTTAACATACTTGATGTAGCTTCCATAGAAATACCATTTAATAAACAAACCGTTGTAACAAAAGTATGACGAGCTAAGTGATGCGTAAGATTTTTATTGATGTTTGTAATATCGGCTATTTCTTTTAAGTATGAATTAAACCGTTGGTTTGATAACATTGGTAACAATGTGCCATGATCTTTTGCTTTGGGATGAGTTTTATATTTTTCAATAATTTGTGAAGCCTTTGGCAATAATGGAATTTGTGCTTTTATGTTTGTTTTTTGACGATTAACTGTTAACCACATTTCTCCATCAATACCTCTACTCATATCTTCTGCTTTTAAATTATATGCATCTGTAAATGCTAAGCCTGTGTAACAAGAAAATATAAACAAATTACGTACTGTTTTCAAACTCTCATTAAAGATGGCTTTGTTTTCAATAATGGCTAATTCAGTTTCAGTTAAAAAGCCTCTTTCTTTTTTAATAAATTTAGGCTGAAATTTCATAAATGGGTCAGATTTTATCCATTCAAATCTTACTGCCATTGAAATTATTTTTCTTAATCTTTCAATGTGTTTCATTACTGTATTATTGCTACACGGCTTTTGATTTTCTCCTGGCACGTGATTTCTTAAAAACATATCAAAGTCCATTAAAAATTTAAAATTTAATTGCGAGAGCTTTATATCATTGACTTTTAGTCCTTTTTTAGTCCCAAAATCAAACTGTATTAAACTGAATCAGATTACACTAAACCCTTGATAATAAAGGGATGTATCTAATTATGGACTAAGTATAATCGATTTGAATTGGTGCCCGATTTAGTCCCTAATAAGAAGCTTTATTTTGATTAATTGTGATGTAAGAAAATTAAAAAAGCCAGTAAAATTATTGATTTTACTGGCTTTTAATAGTGATTGACTTAACCTAAGTCGGGGTGGCCAGACTCGAACTGACGGCCTCCACGTCCCAAACGTGGCGCGATACCAACTACGCTACACCCCGATTCTAAATATTTATTAAAAATTTAGAGTGCAAATATACACTTTTTTTGAATACACCAAACTTTTTTTCAAAAAAAAGCCATTTGTTTTTAAAACAAATGGCTTTTAATTTTTAAAGTTTTTAATTATTTACCTACAACAAATTTTCTTGTAATAGTTTTGTTGTTAGCAGATTTTAATTGGTAGAAATAAATACCGTTGCTTAAATTATTTAAATCAACATTAACTTTATTTGAACCAGCAACACCGTTTACAACTGTTTTATAAACTGTTTGTCCAACACAATTCATTACTGTTAAATCTAACTTAGAGTTTTCAGCTAATGTAATATCAATTGTTCCATTAATAGTTGCTGGATTTGGATAGAAATTAACTTCAGTAATTGAATTATTTAATTCGTTAATACCAACACCACTAGAAACTGTACAACCAGGAGCATTTACTGCAACTGTAAATTCAGTATTTGAAAACATATTGTCATCAATATAATAGTGACTAACTTCAACATCACCATTTGTACCACCATCAGCACCACGAGTAATTGTAGTTGGAATTAAAAAAGTTGAAGCATTTGGTTTAGCAACTGTTGGAGATGCAAAGAAGAAGAAAGAGTTATATTGAACACCTGATTTTCCAGCAGACATATTCTTTTTACAAGTCATTTTATTAGCTGTAACATCATAACCTTTCATGAAAATATCAGGACTAACACTAAAGTGAGGGAATGTACTAGCAACTATATTAGAATCACTATCCGCCCAACTATAGAAAATGTTTTTTCCGTCTGTAGTACGAGAAATTTGTAAACGTGCATCATAAGTTAAGTTTCCAGAAGTTGAAGCCCATTGAGATTCTGTAGCTGTAACTCCTTCGCAACTTAATGAATCAATAATCATAGCATTCCAACCAGTTGATGTACTTACGAAATCGTATAAGTAATTCCAAACTTGATTGTAGTTAGTTGAATAAGTAAAACCTAAACTATCTACGTTATCAGAAAATGCAGATACCATTGATGTAAATAAATGTAAGTTACCAGCAGCATCAACTGTTGCAGAAGCACCTTCACTAGGTGAAATAAATGGTTTTGCTAAACCTACAACTGTTGACCCACGAGTTGCGAATAATCTATCACTAATAGCTGGAATTGTTGTGAAATCAAATAAGGCAGCATGACGAGCCCAAGTTGTTCCACCATCAGTTGTTTTATATACATATGGTTGGAATGTGTTTGCTGATGTACCAGGCGCTGCTGCGGCATCTACACCAAAAAAGTATACATAACCAATTTGTCCATTTTCAGACCAAGCTTGTTGGTAAGAACCAAATCTTTGAGGATCTCCAGATAAATCATTTTTAAATGATGGTTTTAAAGAGTCATGTGTCCAAGTAAATGAACCTGCACTAAATGTACCTCTATTTAACATAGCTCCTCTCCAACCTTGTCCAGCAACGGTTGTAGCATTAGCGTCAACTAAAATTTCTCCTAATACGTGAGCAACACCATCACTAGTAACTTGCATTTCAATACGAGAAAAATCATTCTTTTTTTGAACACCAGTTAAAGCCAAATTATCCATATAAGTAGTTGGACCAGTTGTTGGTGTATATCCTGTTCCTAATTGCTTAGAAGCAAAGAAATTACCTTGCCAGTTTGAACCTGGATGCCAAGGACCAGAGCCTACTGCATATGCATTAGCAGGATTTGTATTACCAGTTGGATTATATATAGCACCAGTAGGATAACGGTTAAAATGAGTAGCATCAGTTGCTAAAATTGTTGAATCCCAAGTTGTACCATTATTTGATGTCCAAGTGTACATAATTGTACCAGTATTTCCTAACGTTCCCAAAGAACCAATTGTAGGTTCTCCAGCTCTGTGAATAAATCCTGTTAAATTTGTAGCAGCATTGTAGTTTACACAACGTTGCTCAGTAACAATAACACCTAATGCATTTGCAGATCCACCAATTCTTTTGTATGGTGCTGCAGACACTCTTTTAGTAGATAAAGTTGTTTTAGCGGTTCTATTTTCTTCAAGAGGAAGTATTTTATTTGTTTCCACTTTTTTTGCCTTTGGATTGGCAATAGTTTTGAATGATCTTTGAGCATTTACAGACACAGCTGTTAAAGCTACAAAACCAAAAAGTAACTGTTTTTTCATGATTTTATATATATTAATTAAACAACATTTTACACAAATTTAATGATTTAATATTATAATAATGGCTTATTTAACAAAAAGTTTTTCTACAAATAGTCTACAAGTTTTTCAAGCTTTATACCTCTAGAACCCTTTATTAGTATCGTATTATGCATTAATTGATTGTCTTTTAGAAATACAATTGCATCATTAATTGTTTTGTAAAATGAGAATCCTAAATATTTTTTTTCAAAATTATAGAAATGCTCACCAATTAATATGCATTTTATGTCTTTAGTTAATTTAAGTGCTTCTAGTATTGCTTCATGCTCCTTGGCACTATAGTCACCTAATTCAAACATATCGCCTAATATTACAATTTTGTTTTGTATGTTTTGATTTGAAAAATGGTTTATTGCAAGTTGCATGCTACTTGGGTTAGCATTATATGCATCTAAAATCAAAGTGTTATGAGTTGTTTGTTTTACTTGTGAACGGTTCATTTCTGGCAAATAATTAGATATCGCATCATTAATATGCTTTTCTTCAACTCCAAAATAATTTCCAATACAGGTTGCACATAATATATTTATAAAATTATAATGACCAAATAAATGAGATTTTATAATGGGTTTTTCTAATAGTGCTTCTTCCTTTTTAGCCCATTTAAAGTCAACATATTCATTTGTTGGAATCAATTTTCCATAAACATCAAATTCATTATTTTTACCATAATAAATTTTGGGTATATCTCCAGCTAATTCAATTAAAGTTGAATCATCCCCATTAATAAAAATTTTACCATTATGTTCTTTTAAATATTTATATAATTCTGATTTGCCTTTTTTTATCCCTTCTTCTCCTCCAAAACCTTCTAAATGGGCTTTTCCAATGTTTGTAATTAAACCATAAGTAGGCTGTGCAATATTACTTAAAAAAGAAATTTCTCCTTGATGATTTGCACCCATTTCAACTATTGCAATTTCATGAGTAGTATTTATTTTTAAAAGAGTTAGTGGTACGCCAATGTGGTTAT
This sequence comes from uncultured Bacteroidota bacterium, assembly GCA_937868545.1. Classification (GTDB taxonomy): domain Bacteria; phylum Bacteroidota; class Bacteroidia; order B-17B0; family Aurantibacillaceae; genus UBA4416. The sequence goes on along the minus strand of CALMMX010000195.1, from coordinate 16,977 downwards.
TTAAATTTCCTTTAGTAGCGTAAGTATTATATTTTTTAGATAACACAGCATGTATTAATTCTTTATTTGTTGTTTTGCCGTTACTTCCAGTTATTCCAATAATTGGTATTTGTAATTTTGTTCTATGGTATTTTGCTAAGTGTTGGAGTGATTCTAAGACGTTTTCTACAAGTAAAATAGTTGTTCCATTCGAAATAGTTTCATCATCCACAATTGCATGTTTGCAGCCTTGGTCTATTGCCGATTTTGCAAATAAATTCGCATTAAAATTATCACCCTTTAATGCAAAAAACAGGGAGTTTAATTCTAAATTTCTTGTGTCTGTAGAAATTAGCTGATTACAACTAATAAATACATTATATAAATCTTCTATGCTTATATATTTGTTCATGCTATAAAAATAAAAAGCCCTTTCGGAATTTCGAAAGGGCTTTCATATAGTTTTCAACAAAATTATTTTCCCATACCAACTGGGCTACCAACTCTTGTCATTGCACATCTAAATCCAATGTATGCAGTTGATTGACGTTGATCTAAAAATCTACGAGTTCCAGGATTTAACCAATAAGCTCTATCTCTCCAGCTACCACCTTTATATACACGTGATTTGTCATTAATTAATGATGTTTTTGCATATTCATACATTAATTTATCAGCTTTATCACCATATGCATCTTCTCCTTGTTCATAGTATAAAGAAGAGTTTACATCTCCATCTAAATAACTAATGTAATCAGATGTTTTGTAGTTTCTACGTTCATCTAAATTATCTGAAGAAACTGCAGCAGAAACTTCTCTCCATTTCACACGACCTGGAATATCAGACTTTCCATCAGAAGGTGCATTTGCATAACCTTGAGCATCTTTAGTTAAAGTTGTTAAAACACTATCAGTAACTTCAGATGTTTCTTGACTCACACCATGCGCAGTAGGAACGTTCACTTTATGATTGAATTTTTGAAACATTGGTCCATCAATATTTGTTGATATTGAATTATCAGTACTATCTTTTACTTGTGTAACAAAAACATTACCACGGAATGGACGGAACTCATCAGCATCTTGAGCAGTTGTAGCTCTATAAACGTCCATAACCCATTCAGATACGTTACCAGCCATATTATATAACCCGTAATCATTTGGCCAGTAAGAATAAACTGGAGCAGTTACATCAGCGTTATCATTTAAGAAACCTGCTGTACCCATCATGTCACCATTTCCACGCACAAAGTTTGCTGCAATTTGCCCAATGTATTTGTCAGATGAATTACGAACACCGTGTCCGTTCCAAGGATAAATTCTTCTATCAGTAATACGTTCTCCAATTGTATTTCCAATTAAGCCGTAAGCTGCATATTCCCATTCAGCTTCAGTTGGTAAACGGTATTTAGGTAAAAAGATACCATCTTCCATTCTTACATCTCTTTCTGGGTTTTGAGGATCAAATGAAGGTAATTTTTGTTTTAATTGACCTTGCCATTTTCCTGATAAATATGCTTCAGTACTAAAGTAATCTTGATCAGAAGGACTAGGAGCATGTTCTAATAAACCTTCACGAATTAAAATAAACTCGTTTACACGGTCAGTTCTCCAAGCGCAAAATTCATTAGCTTGTAACCAATCAATACCAACTACAGGATAATCTCTGTAAGATGGATGACGTAAATAATATTCTACATATGGTTCATTATATGCTAATTTCTCTCTCCAAACTAAAGTATCTGGCAATGCTTTTTGATAAATATCTGGGAAAGTTGGACCAAATACACGATTTGTCCAATATAAATATTCTAAATAGGAAAAGTTACTTACCTCAGTTTCATCCATATAAAATGAAGATACTGTAACTCTACGTGGTACATTATTCCATTCATAAGTAACATCAGTTTCTGTACGTCCCATTGAAAAAGATCCACCTTCTATTAATACTAATCCAGGACCAGTTTCTTGTTCTTCATACGGAACTTTTTCAAATCCTCCATTATCAGGATCATTATAGGCCCAGCCTGTAATACCAGAACGTTCCTGAGAGCATGATACCGCTAATACCGATAAGATGATGGCAAATGCTTTTCGACTTTTGATGAATTTAAACTGCATAATTTTTGGTTTATTTAAAGCTATAACGAAAGTTTTATAAAAAGGTTACAAATTATTTTTAAAAAGATGGACAACTAATAGTTCTATATTTTTTACGCTTTGGTCTACATTCAAATTGTAATTGTAATGATAATTCATGAGAACCAGCTGTATTACTTGATAATCTTGAAACAGTTACATCATAACTATATCCAATTTTCATATGATCTGTTTGAACTCCTAATAAAACAATAAATGCATCAGAGTTACGATACCAAACGCCCCCAACAAAAGATCCTTTCACAAAATATAAACCTAAATTTAATTGTGTGAAATTTTGTTGTTGCATAAATAAAATGTTAGGAGAAATAAATGACTCGTTACCTTTTTCTAAAGGAATAACTGCACCAGCATGCCCTGTAATTTTCATTGGTAGCTTAGAAGTACCTAATAAACCTTCATCAGGCTGAGTAATATGATGAAATGCTGCACCAATGTAATATTTTTTGCTATATCCTAAAATACCAGCACCAAAATCTAAACCTTGTTTATTAGCTAGAGGAATGTTTTCGTTTGTATTCCAAACAAATCCTCTTCTTGCATCAATCATATCACCAAAATTTAATTTGGTTTTATCTAATGCTTTTTGAAAAAATCCTGCTTGTAACCCCAATTTAAGTGAAAACTCACGATTAACTGGTAATAAATAAGAATAAATTAAATTAGCTGAAGTTGATTTTAGAGTACCTCTTGCTTGATCGTCTTGCATTACATTTATTCCAATTCCCCCACTAATAGCATCAATATGTTGGTCGTAAGAAGCTGCATATGTTACATAAGTTCCTGATAAATTAGGCCATTGATTCCTGTAATTCATGCAAATACGCGGGCAACGAGCGGTTCCTGCGAATGCAGGATTTAAATAAGTTGGGTTGGCATAAAACTGAGTAAACTGAGGATCCTGAGCTTTTAAATCTGTAATAGTGCCAAAAACACTACAAACAACGAGTAATAACAAAATTTTCTTAGCCATATAAGTTAGTTTACTTAATCTTTTCCTAAATACAAATATAGCAGTCTATTTTTAAAAATAAAACTTTTTAACAACAATATTTTATTTTCTTTGTCGTTCTTTGTAACATAAAACAAAATTTCATGATAAATAAGTCAATATTTAAATTTAAAAATCTAATTTTTTTAGTTTTTATTTTGCTTTTCAGCACTATTTTATTTTCTCAAACTAATAATTTAGAAAAAAATGTAAATTTTAACAGAACTGAAAGTAAACCTAAATCTTTTTTAGCAGAAGCTCTATTTAATCACAAAAAAAACAATTTGCCTTATTTTTCTGAAAATTTGGTTTTAACAGATAATTTAATTCCAAGCTTTAAACTAAAAAATAGTGTTATAAGAAATTTAACAAGCTCAGAATTAGCTTTAATTGAAAGTTATAAAAAATATATTACTAGTGATTTTCAAAGTACTTATAATTCAGGTATTTCTCGACAAGAAAAATTATTGTATGCTAATATTGTTCCAATAAGATTAAACTCTAGTAATATTTATGAGTATTTGGTTTCTTACGAGACTTTTTGGGATTATTCAAATGCAAAAGATATTTCTACTTATGCAAATTTAAATAGAAGTAACAACAGAGTTGCTAAAGTTTCTACATCGGTTTTAGCCTCTGGTAAATGGTATAAAGTTGGTGTTACAAAAGATGGTGTTTATAAAATTGATAAAACTTTTTTAACAAATTTAGGAATTGATGTTAGCGCTGTTAATCCTAGAAACATTAAGGTTTATGGAAATGGTGGAAAATTAATGCCTGAAAGAAATAGCGATTTTAAATACGATGATTTGCAAGAAAACGCAATTAAAGTTGTTGGTGAAGGTGATGGTGTTTTTGATAATGCAGATTATGTTTTGTTTTACGGACAAAGTACTGATTCATGGGTGAGATCTTCTAGTAATAGAATTCCTTACCACCGTAAATTGCATTCATTTAGCGATACCTCTTTTTATTTTATAAATGTGGATATTAATACATTGGGAAAAAGAATTAATGATCAAAGTTCATTAGCTGTTGTGGCAACTAAAACAACTACTACTCAAGATTATTATGATATTCATGAAGTTAATGCATTTAATGCTGTAAAAAGTGGTAGAGAGTTTTATGGTGAAAAATTTGATTTAAACACATCTTATGTATTTAATTTTTTAATTCCTGATGCAGTAATTGGAGATAGTGTTTATGTGAAATCAAGAGTCATGTCGCGATGTGCCACAATTTCTAACTATGCTGTTACATTTGGGCCCTATTTGTTTAATGTATCTTGTCCATTAACAAATGTAGATTATTATATTGCTGATTATGGATACCCGAATGATAGTGAATTAGGTGGAATTTTAAATTCCAGTTTTTTGAGTGTAACTGTAAGTAAACAAACTCCATCAGCAGTTGGATACTTAGATTATGTTGAAATTAATGCCCGTAAGAGTTTAAATTTCACATCGAGTCAGTTTAATTTTAGAGATAGAAGAGTAATAGGTGGTGCAGGAACTTTTGCAAAATATAATTTATTAAATCCTACAGGTGCAGCAATATCAATTTGGGATGTTACTAGTCCATTGAATGTTTCAAATCAATTATTTTCAACAATTGGTTCTGCATTAGATTTTACTGCTACATCAGATTCTTTAAGAGAATATGTTGCCTTTAGTCCTGCAACAGCATTTATTCCCACACCTTATGGAACAGTTCCTAATCAAAATTTACATGCCATAACTCAAGCAGATTTTGTCATAGTAACCCATCCTGCTTATTTAAATGAAGCAAATAGAATTGCTAAAGTTCATGCAGATTATGATACATTATCATATGCAATTGCTACAACAACTCAAGTTTATAATGAATTTTCTTCAGGTACTCCTGATATTGGAGCAATTAAAGAATTTGTACGAATGCTCTATTTTAGACCAACTGACCCAACCAAAGCTACAAAATATTTGTTATTATTAGGTGACGGTTCTTATAAAAATAGAGATATAACATTATCGGGTAACACAGCAATGATTCCGACTTATGAAACGCCAAACTCTACATCTTACACAGAATCATTTGTATCAGATGATTACTTTGCAATGATGGATCATGATGAGGGCGCTTTAGTAGGTACCAGCAACGATTCATTAAGTAGCGGAAGGGGTGATTTGCCTGATATTGGAGTAGGAAGGTTTCCAGTACATACTAAAGCAGAAGCAGAAGAAGTTACCTCAAAAATTGAGCAGTACTATAAAAGAAATTTTGGGTTTAATCCTAATACAGAAGAAAGTTCATGCTCTGCAGCAACATGCTACCCTCAAGGTGATTGGAGAAATTCAATTGTGTTTTTAGCTGATGATGAAGATAGCAATGAACACTTGCGTGGAGCTGAGAATGTTGCCAACATTGTTTATAATACTTATAAAGATTATAATGTAAACAAAATTTATTCAGATGCTTATCAACAGTATTCAACACCGGGTGGTGATAGGTATCCGGATGTAGTAAACGCAATAAACAGAAGTTTTGAAAAAGGGTGTTTGATTTTTAATTATACTGGTCATGGCGGTGAATTAGGTTTAGGCGCCGAAAGATTTGTTGAAGTACCTCAAATTTTAGGTTGGAAAAATAACTGTAATTTACCATTGATGGTAACTGCAACCTGTGAATTTAGTAGATTTGATGATCCAGATAGAACATCAGCAGGAGAGTATTGTTTCTTAAATCCGCAAGGTGGTGCAGTTGGTTTAATGACAACAGTAAGATTGGCTTTTTCAGGTTTAAATGATGCTTTAAATATTAGATTTTTTAACCATGCACTAAAGCCAATGATAAATGGTAAAATACCGCATATTGGAGATTTATACCGACTTACAAAGAGGGATTTAGGTTTTAATCCTCAATATTTAAATTTTGTAATTTTAGGTGATCCAGCTTTAAAATTAGCATATCCCGAACAAAAGGTTTATACGTCTACGATTAATTCTCAAACCATATCATTAACATCTTCTGATACATTAAAAGCATTAACAAAAATGGTTATTACTGGTTTTGTTGGTGATAAATTAGGAAACAAATTAACTAATTTTAATGGAGTAGTTTATCCAACTGTATATGATAAAGAACTTAAATTGGTAACCTTAGCAAACGACCCAAGCAGACCAGGTTTTTCTGGGTCATTAGTTGATACATTTAAAATTCAAAGGAATATTATATATAGAGGGAAATCATTAGTTACTAATGGTGATTTTTCATTTACTTTTTTAGTTCCAAAAGATATTTCTTACAATTTTGGAAAAGGAAAAATTAGTTATTATGCACATAATGGAGTACATGATGCAAATGGTTATTATGATCATATTGTTATTGGTGGATCAAATCCACTTGCTGTAGCAGATGCAATAGGGCCAGAAATTAAATTATTTATGAATGATGAGAAATTTGTAACTGGTGGTACCACAAATGAGAATCCAAAAATTTATGCCTTAGTAAGTGATTCAAGTGGTATTAATACGGTTGGTAATGGAATAGGGCATGATTTAATTGCAGTATTAGATGCTAAATCAGGTAATCCAATTGTGTTAAATGATTATTACGTTGCTAATTTAAATACCTATCAATCTGGTAAAATTCGCTACTCATTATCAGATTTACCTGAAGGTAAGCATGATTTAACTTTAAAAGTATGGGATGTTCAAAATAATTCTTCTACAGCTTATACTGATTTTATAGTTTCAAAAGAAGCGGATTTAGCTTTAAGCCATATATTAAATTATCCAAATCCCTTTACATCTAAAACTAAATTTTTTATTGAGCATAACCAATGCTGTGTTTCGCTTAAGGTTCAAATTCAAATTTATACAATTACAGGTAAAATTGTAAAATCTATAAATCAAACAATAAATAATCAAGGTTTTCGTTTTGATGGTATAGAGTGGGATGGAAGGGATGAATTTGGAGATAAATTGGCTAGGGGAGTTTATATTTACAGAGTGTCAGTAACTGATGGTGCAAATAAAAAAGCTGATAAAATTGAGAAGTTGGTAATTCTAAATTAATTATATCTTTGAGGCTCTTTTAAAAAAAGAAAAAACAATGCAAAAACAAATTTTAAGTACTATAACTTGCGGAATATTATTGACTAATCAAGCATTTAGTCAAGGTTCTGCAATATCAACACAAGATTTAAGTGGCCGTGTAAATACTATTACAACAGCGGTTCCATTTTTATTGATTTGCCCTGATTCTAGAAATGGAGCGATGGGAGAGGTAGGTGCAGCAACTCCAGCTGATGGAAACAGTATACACTGGAATGTTGCTAAAATGGCATTTGCTGATAAAAAGGCGGGCGCTACAATAAATGTTACACCATGGTTAAAGCAATTAGTTCCAGATATTTACTTGTATTATGTTGCAGGTTACGGTAAAATAAGTAAAACGCAATCAATTGGAGCTTCATTAAGGTATTTTTCTTTAGGAAACATAACGTTTACAGATATTGTTGGTAACACAACAGGACAATTTAGGCCAAATGAATTTGCTTTGGATTTAGCTTATTCTCAAAAACTATCAGAAACATTTTCTGCTGGTTTGGCAATGAGATATGTTCGTTCAAATTTAACTGGTAATTACACATTAAGTAATGGACAAGCTACAAAAGCTGGCACTTCAGCAAATGTTGATGTTGGCTTATATTACCAATCAAAAAAACTTGAAATAAATGGAAAAAAATCTATTGCTTCTGCAGGTTTAGTTTTTAGTAATATTGGATCAAAAGTAAGCTATTCTGTTCAAAAGGATTTTATCCCAATGAATTTACGATTAGGAGCTGGTTTAAAAATGATTATTGACGATTATAATACATTTGGTTTTTATGGAGATTTAAATAAATTATTAGTTCCAACACCTCCAATTTATTTAAAAAGTTCAACAGGTAACGATTCAATTAATACTAGTACTCAAGAAAAAATTATTACAGCTGGTAAAGATCCTAATGTAGGAATTGCTAAAGGAATATTACAATCTTTTAATGATGCTCCTGGAGGAGGAAAAGAAGAATTAAAGGAGATTAATTACAGTTTAGGATTTGAGTATTGGTATGCAAAAACATTTGCAGTAAGAGCAGGTTATTTTAATGAAGCAAAAACTAAAGGTAATCGTAAATTTTTTACTGCAGGTATTGGTTTAAGATATAATGTTTTTGGATTAGATATGGCTTATTTAATTCCAATTACTCAAAGAAATCCACTTCAAAATACATTGAGATTTACATTAACATTTGATTTTGATGCTTTTAATTCTCAAAATAAAGATGAGAAAAAAGCTACTGAATAAGTACATTTAAAAATTCTGATTTTTTTCACTCGATAAACAGCCCCCTTTACTCATTGTGAAGGGGGTTTTCTTTATCAGTTGAAATTGTAAAAGTAAATAGCTTACCTTTATCACATAGTTAGTAGGGCAATTCTACTAATGAATAATTAAATAATTTTTTACTATCAATCCAGATACTATGAGAAAAAAAATTTTTACACTCCTATTATTTTCTGTTTCAATTGTTTTATTTTCACAGGAAAAACTTCTATCAACAAAGAATCAAATTTGTAAGTATGACTTTGAAAAGCAATTAGTTTCAGATTGCATAGAATCTTCAAATAAGTCATTAGTAACAATTGATTTAAGTTCAAATACAATTTCTTTTGAAACGTTGGGATTAACTACTACTTATTTTATTAAGACTAAGCTTGAAAAAGTTGATGGGTCAAGAGTTTTCACAGTAATATCTCCATCGGATGGTTATGTGTTTGATTGTGTGTTTTTTAATGAGGAGAAAAAAGTTGTTTTAACTCAGCAGCAAACACAATCTAAATCATCAAAACAAACAACATTTTTTTACCAATAAATTATATTAAAGACAAATGTTATGAGAAAAAATCTATTATTTGCTTTGCTTTTTGTAATTAAATGTGGCTTTGCGCAATTACCAATAAATTGTAATTTGTTTTACACTTTAAATGGAACATCAATAACCAATTATGATCCTATTGCATTAACCTCTACTCCTAATTCGATATCATGTACAGGTAATGGATTAGCAGTTAGTAAAAATTTAAACGCAGCCTTGCCTGCAGTAACTTTTTATTCTATTATTGGAACTCAATATCATTATTATAACGGATCAACATGGGTTAATACTGGGCATTCAGTAACAAATTCAGCTGCAGTAAATCTTTGTGGCGCTGGACCTTATATTTACAATTTGTCAGGGATTTCTAGCCAAGTATATAGATATGATGGCACTGGTACAGATGTTTTAGTATTAACACTGCCAGGATGGAGTGGTCCTTATGATTTAATTGGAGATTATGACGGTAATTTTTATGTTTTATTTACAACTTCAGTTTCGCCAAGACTTGTAAAATATAGTCCAACTGGTGCAATACTTTGCACATATACTTTAATTGGAAGCCCTATTGCTTCAGCTGGTGGTGGATATGCAATTGTTGGTAATAAACTTTTTGCAGATTGCAGTGGTACACAATATGTTGGTATTATTTCAGGTACAACTATCACATTTTCTCCATCTTCATTAGTAACAGGAGCAAGTGATTTTGCCTCTTGTCCTTTTCCTCAGTTAAATTCAGGAATTACTAGTTCAGGAAGCTTATCATGTGCAGCCTTAACTTCTGTATTAACTGCTACTACATCAGTTACTTTACCTACTTATGTTTGGTCAGGACCTGGAATTTTATCTGGTGCAGGCACAAGCGCTGTTACTGTAAATGCTGCTGGTATTTATACAGTTGTTGTAACTGGTGGTGGTGGAGCATGTCCTGGTGCAGCAACATCTACAATTTCTGTTAGTTCATCAGGAACAGCTCCAGTTGCAACTGCCACATCGCCTGGAATTTTAACTTGTTCAACTCCAAATTTGGTTATTAATGGTGGGCCAACTGGAATGACTACTTATGCTTGGTCTGGACCAGGAGTAGTTTCTGGTGGAAGTACTGCAAATGTAACTGTAAATCAGCCAGGAACATATACACTTTCTGTTACAAATTCTTCAGGATGTAGTAGTACAGCTACTGTAAGTGTTTCTCAAAATATAACAGCACCGGTTACAACAGCCTCTAGTAGTTCAGGATCTATAACTTGTAGCAATACAACAATTTCATTAACTGGTGGTCCAAGCTCAGGAGTAACCTATTCTTGGAGTGGACCAAGTTTTAGCGGTGGAACAATTAGTTCGTCAGCAGTTGCTACATCTGGTGGGATTTATACATTAACAACAGTTAATACAATAAATGGTTGCTCGAATACTGCAACTGTAAATGTACCACAAAATACTTCTTTACCGTCTTCAATTGCTAGTACTTCGGGTAGTGTTACTTGTTTAGCAAATACAATAAATTTAACCTCTTCGCCTTCGGGTATGACTTATGCATGGACTGCACCAGGAGGAAGTTCAATTGTTTCTGGAGCATCTTCTCAAAACGCTATAGGTTCAGGAAGTGGAACGTATTCTGTTAATATTACCAATCCAGTTAATGGATGTTCTAGAGTTGCTGTAGTTTCTGCAATTGTAAATAATACAGCCCCTGCTTTTACAGCTTCTTATACTGGAAGCATAACATGTGTTACTAATACTGTTAATTTAAGTTCCTCTTTAGCAGGAATGAATTATTCATGGGTTGCACCAGCAGGAAGTTCAATATTAAGTGGTGCAAGTAGCCAAAATGCTATAGGACAAGGTTCTGGTATTTATTCAATTACATGTACAAATCCTATAAATGGATGTTTTACATTGCATACTGTAAATGTTACTGCAAGCAGTGCTTTGCCTACATTAACTGTTGCTGCAACAAGTAATACAATTACATGTGCTGCACCAACTATCACTTTAACAGCAAGTAGTAGTAATACAAATGCAATTATTTGGTCAATAGGAACTACAACATTATCTAATCCATTATTGGTTAATGCAGCTGGAGAATATGTAGCAACTATTACAGATTTAATTACTGGTTGTGTTAATACACGATCTATTTCAATTACAGGTGGTACAGTTATTCCAACAGTATCAACAGCATCAAATGCAGTAATACCATGTGGTATTGCAACAGTTTCTTTAACTGCAACGTCAACATTAACAACTGATATAGTATATAATTGGACAGGACCAACTATTTTATCTGGTAGTAATTCACAAACCCCTGTTGTAGGTCAGGTTGGAATATATACTGTAGTTACTACTAATACAATTACAGGTTGTAATTCAACAGCTACAGTAAATGTTACACAGGGAACTATTACAGCTGCATTTAATGCAGATCCAATAACTGGTGGTGCTCCTTTAAATGTAAATTTTACTGATATGAGCACTGGAGCATTAACTTATAGTTGGACATTTGATAACGGAAATACATCAACAGTAATTAATCCAAGTACAAATTATCCATCAACGGGTAGTTATAATGTAATGTTAATAATTACAAATGGAGTTTGTATAGATACTGCAATTGTAACTATAGTTGTAGAAGATGGTTTTAGTTTAGAAATTCCAAATGTATTTACTCCAAATGATGATGGAAGCAATGATATATTTACGATAAAATCAACTGGTGTAAAAGAAATAACATTGCAATTATTTAATAGATGGGGCGAAAAATTATATGAATTTACTGGACCTAAAGCTGGTTGGGATGGTATAAATGCAAATGGCTCCAAAGCTTCTGATGGTTCATACTTCTATTTTATAAAAGCGACAGGTTATGATGGAAAAGAAGTTGAAAAACAAGGAACTTTTAATTTATTTAGATAATTAAAATATTAAATAAAAACCTCAATCTTATATAATAAGGTTGAGGTTTTTTTGTTTAATAAAATGAAAAAGCCTGTAATTTATTGATTTACAGGCTTTTTATTCGATTAATCGTGCTCCCACCTGGAATCGAACCAGGCACCTACTGATTATGAGTCAGTTGCTCTAACCGAATGAGCTATAGGAGCAATCTGAAATCTAGTTCAGATTTAAGGTTGCAAAAGTATATATTTGTATTTGATTTTCAAAATTTATGCGCGAAATAAAAAATATAATTTTTGATTTAGGGGGTGTTATAATCAATCTTGATATTCCAAAAACTATAAATGAGTTTAATAAAATAACTCCTGAGCCATTTGAAAATGTTTATACTCAGCTAAAACAAGATGATGTATTTGATAAATTTGATAAAGGCGAAATAACTGAAGAAGATTTTTTTAATAAAATTAATGTGTTATTAAACTCCAATTTAAGTTTCGAAAAAATGAAATTTGCTTGGAATGCCATGCTATTAGATTTTCCTAAAAATAGGTTGGATTTACTACTTAAATTAAAAAATAGATACAGAATATTTTTGTTAAGTAATACAAATGAAACGCATATTACGGAATTTGAGGCTTCTTTATTTGAAAATCATGGTTTTAAAAATTTAGATTCTTTTTTTGAAAAAGTGTATTATTCATGCAGGATTGGAATGAGAAAACCTAATAGTGATATTTTTGAATTTGTTTTAAATGAAAATGGTTTAAATCCTGAAGAAACATTATTTATTGATGATACTATAATTCATGTAAATGGCGCATCACAAATTGGTATTAATGCTTATTTATTAGATCAAAATAGAGAAGTAGAATTACTTTTAATAGAAAATGGAATAGTTACAAATTAATTTTATGCTAAAATTTCTATTTCTTTTTCGTGAATATATAATAACACTTTTTTAACTGAAGTATAACCAAGTTCTAATAAAGCATTTTTATAATCTTGCATTTGAGAATGGTATTTTGAAGAATTTTTTTTGCCTGTTTTATAATCTATTATAATAGCTTCATTACCAATTATTACAACTCTATCAGGCCTTAGTATTTCACCTTCTTTATTTAAAATTTCAAATTCATTTTTTACATTTAATTCATTTTTAAAATAGGACTCTATTTCTGCATTTTGTAAGATTTCATTTAAATCATTGTTAATACTCAATGCTTCAAATTCGTTAATTTCTCCTTTTAAAACCGATTTTTCTATTATAGTTTCAATATCATTAATAGAGTTTATTTGCGATAATATATTATGTACTAGAATCCCATACTCTCTTGCTTTGGTTACTTCTTCGTTGGATTTATAGCCACTTGCATTTTTAATCTTTATTGGATTTTCCGCATTAAAATTAAGTGTTTCGATTTTAAATTGTTCTAATTTTGATTGAATATGTGTATGCTGTTTTTTAGGTTCTAATGTCCCAACTTCTAATGTATTTAATTCCTTATCAAAACTTGCTTGATTCAAAGCATATTCTTTTAGCCATGTATAACTTGTGTTATCTACTGTTTTATTTGGTTTGGAAGAAATAATATGCAGTCTTTCAACGGCTCGAGTGAAATTAACATAAAGCATGTTTAAACAATCGAGTTTAACTAACATAAGTTCTTTTTGAGCAACTGGGCTATACTCAGTAGAATCAATTTTTTTTCCAATATTTAATAAGGCAATTGGTAAGTTAAGTTCTTCCTTTTCTGCTTCCGACAAATTAACCCAAATTGGATTGGCTTTATCTGTTTTAAAATTTACATATGGCGATATTACAATTGGAAATTCTAAACCTTTTGAGGCATGAATGGTCATAATATTAACGGCATTTATTCCTTCAGGAATAATTACAGAGGCTTTTGCTGAACGCTTTTCCCACCAATTTAAAAATATAGAAATGTTTGATGTATTGGTTTGTAAAAATGAGAGCACCTCGTCTAAAAAAAATCTTATGTATTGAGGGTTTGTTTCATTTAGCTTCAACGCTTTTGAAATTTCAACACAACAATCATACAAGTTTGAAGTTGCAATTTTAAGTTCATCAATTTTAATTCCTGCTTGGTTGAAAAGTTTAATTAACGAAGTTGATTTATTTAGGTTAACCAATTTTAAAAATTCAATGTATTTTTCTTCACTAAACCATTGGTTGAGGTATAAATAATTTATTACTACTGATGCAGATATAAAATCATGTTGATTTAAAATGTATTTTAAAAAAGAAGTTAAAACAATAACTTCTTTGGCATTGTTAAGTAATAGAGATTCTCTTGATACAACGGGGATACCGTGCTCAATTAAAAAGTTAGCTATTGTATTGCCGTTATAATTTTTACTGACAATAATGCAAATGTCATTATATTGGTAACCATCATTAATTGCTTGTTCAATGTGTTCAAGTGTGAGTTTTGTGTTAATTGCATCTACATCATCATTGTTTAATTCAGGAAATTGTATACTTACATAACCACTTTCTCCAATTTTATGTTTTTGTTCTTGGTTAAAATATATTCTTTTAAAATCTTCATCAAGTAATTTGTGTGAGAGAAATTCAAATAGGTGATTGTTGAATTTTACGATGGTGGGTTCACTTCTAAAATTTGTATCTAAAAATTCTTCTTTAAAATTTCGTATTAATGATGCTTCACGTTCTGATAATAATATATTTTTGTCCTTATTTTTAATAAATGGCAAATTAATAAATTGTTCAACATTTGCATTTCTCCATCTGTAAATAGATTGTTTACCATCACCAACAACTAAATTTAAATTACCGTTTGCTAAAGAGTTATCTACTAATGGTAATAAATTATGCCATTGCATGGCTGATGTATCCTGAAATTCATCAAGCAAAAAATGTTTATACCTGTCTCCTAAACGTTCAAAAATAAAAGGTGTTGGTTCATCAGAAACAACTTTAGAAATGCGTTCATTAAACTCAGATAAAAAAAGTACGTTTTCATCTTCTTTGTATTCAGCAGTGAGTTTGGCTAGTTCATTAACCAAGCCCATTGCATAAATGTTTTTATAAATTAAGTTGTATACAGTATATTTTTTTTCGTGTTCGGTTAAATAATTTTTTACTTCGTAGGCAATGGCTTCTAATTGAGAATTTACACTGTATATTAAATCTTTATCATTTAAGGTTGCCTTTGTTGAATGCCATACTTGGGTTTCTAAAGTTTTATTTACAGTAGAAATAAATAATTCTTCAGCGGTGGTTCTCTCATTATTTTTAAGAAATTTAAAGAAGTTAAATATAGTGCCACCACCCGAAAAAGCATCTTTATTAATTTTTTTATTTTGAATGATTGCAATACCTTTTTCTCCCTGATTTTTTAAATACAATTCATACGATTTTATGAGCTCATATAGTTTGTTTTTAGTTATCTCGAAATCATTAATTTGAAACTCTTTAAATTGCTCAGAAACATCAACATCACCTTCTTTATTAATTTCTTTAATAAAGTCGAATAATAATTTCTCAGGATCCCATGATTTGTTTTCTTCAACTTGTGATAATGAAAATTGAACAAGGTAATTTGTTATTAATTCATCTTTGCCCAAATTACTTATCAAAGTTGATATAACTTTATTAAAAACGCTATCAGTATCAGTTTCTATTTGGAAGTTGAATGGAAGTTGTAAATCCAATGCAAATGTTCTAATAATACGGTGGGTAAAGCTATCAATAGTTCCAATAGAAAAATCGGAATAGTGATGTAATATGGAGGTTAGAACTATACTAGCCCTTTCATGTAAATCCTCAGAACTAATTTGTAATTCTTTAGCAATGAGCGAACTTAAAAATTCATTTTTATGCGTGCTAATTTCCCTTAAGGCCCTAATAATTCTCCATTTCATTTCGGCAGCAGCCTTATTTGTAAAAGTTATAGCTAATATTCCTTTAAACGAATTAGATAAATTATTTTTATCTCTTAGTGCCAACTTTAGGTATTCCTTAACTAAAGTAAATGTTTTGCCGCTTCCAGCAGATGATTTGTAAACTAAGAAATTAGAACTTTGCATATATAAATTTAAAAATATTTTTAATTAGAATGGTATTTAATAAAACTTAATGATTGGATTGTTAGTTTGGTCGATTAATGGCATAAATTTTGAAAACATAATTAGGATTTTTGATTTTTTTTTTTGATATTTACAATAACTATAAAA
The DNA here is from genome assembly GCA_937868545.1 of uncultured Bacteroidota bacterium. Taxonomy (GTDB): domain Bacteria; phylum Bacteroidota; class Bacteroidia; order B-17B0; family Aurantibacillaceae; genus UBA4416. Next base: position 832 of record CALMMX010000195.1, on the reverse strand, counting down.
CATAATTTTATGAAGAAAATATATACAATACTATTCTTAAGTTTATTCTTAGGAGGGCTAAATGCTCAAACGATTGTTTGGAGTGGATTAGGAGCAGATAATTTTTTTAGTACTGCAGCTAACTGGGTTGGTGGTGTAGTGCCAACTACAACTAATAATGTATTATTTAATGGTACAGGTACAAAAAATTGTGATTTTAGTTTGGATCATTCTGTTTCTAGTTTTTCGATAGCTGCTGGTTATACGGGAACAATTAATTGTACTGGATTTAGTTTGGACGTTAATGGTAACTTTTCGCAAGCTGCAGGTACCTTTATTGCACCAGATGTAGATTTCAATATTTTAAATAAGGCTGTTTCCAGTTCTTCAATTGTTAGACGAACAGCAGGGGTTTTTAATAATAATTCAGGAACCATGCATTTGTATTTTGAAGATGCAACTACAATTAATATTACTGGTTTTAATACAGCTACTAATATGTTGAACACCTTAAAACTACACGTGTTTTTAGCAGGTACTGGGCAAAGAAATGTAAATTTTGCAACTACAGATGTAAATGTTTTGAATATTACTGACAGTAAGTTATTTGGATACCAAGGAACTTTAAATATAAAGCAAGGGCTTGTTACGGATAATTCAGGGTTAGGTATACCAACTTCAAACACGGCAAATTTTATTTTTAATGGAACTTCAATTAGTATTTCTAGTACATCTGCAGCTGGTCGTTCTGTATTGCCTAATATAACAATAAATGCAAATGTACCAGTTACAATGAGCGGTAATATTAGTTTATCAGGTGCATGGACTCATACAATTTCTGGAGCATTAGCAG
>CALMMX010000194.1 GCA_937868545.1 uncultured Bacteroidota bacterium | reverse complement strand
TATCGTTTTCTTTAAAAAGATTATTTATTATTTTTTGCTTAGTTTTTTCTTTCATTTTTATCTGTTTTAATTAATTGTATAGCGAGTACCTTTTCAATATAATAATGACAAGGTTTAGAAGTCATACCAAATTGACCAACTGGGTTGATTTCTAAAAATACATAACGTCCATCTTTCGTTTTTACCATATCAATAGAACCTGTTTTACATCCGAAGTAATTCATTAATTTTACTATTTTTTGTGATATTAGTTTAGGTAATTTATATGGTACATTTCTATTTGGTTTATCGTAGTTATATTGTCGGAAATCAATTTCAGTTTGTTTATCATTTTGGGAAAATATAGCCATGCTATATAATTTACCAAAACAATAAAATATTCTTAATTCATACTCTTTTTCCAAATATTCTTGAAATAAAGTTGGATAGAAATTACTTGGAAAGTTAACAACATCATCATCACTTACTAAACAAGTATAATTACCAAAGAATTTTTTTTGCACCATGTACAGAGTAGTATTGGATATTGATTTAATTATGATTTTGTTAAATTTATTTTTAAAAGACATGGCATCTTTTTTTGAAGTCGTAAGAATAGTATTAGGTATTTCAAGACCAACTAATTTTGCTTTTAAAAGCATTTCATTTTTTGTGATTCTTTCATCATCAGGCGTATTAATCCATTTTTTGTTTTTTAATATAGAAAAAAAGAATGTACTCAAATGCCTATGTTCACCTTTTCTGTGCGTATTTATGGTATTTATTAACGATAGATTTTTTTTTGTAGGCAATAATCTATCTACATCATCATTCCATCTTCTGTACCAAATTACATTAACATTGTCTATATTTAACAGATTGTTGGCTATAGAAAATTTTGAATCATTATTATTTATTAAGAAATAATAATCTGATTCCTTTAAGTCATTCCCATTTATTCTTCTATAATTACCTCCTAAATGTGAAATCCAATCGATAACTTCTTCAGAACTAGATTCTAATGTACATTGACTGAGTATTAATATCATGAATTTATTTTAATAGAATTAAGAGCTACAAAATGTAGCCCTTAATTCATTAGTGAAAGTTTTGATTAATCATATGTCACATCATCTGCATCTGTTTTTCCACCACCTGAGTCATGGACTCCACAATAACAAATTGAACGATCACGAAAACCACCTACAATTTTATGAATTTCATTCTTTGTTAATTCATTTTTAGCAAATAATGACAAATCAATTTTTTCAAATTTTTGACTTTTTTTCATTGTAATAAAATTTAAAATTTTTCGATTTATTCTATCATCACGTTATAGAAAACGCTAATTTTTAAAGTTGTTTAGGCAACTGATTTGTGTAATTAAAGTTGTTTGCAACCAAAACTAATTACACTACTTTTCGCGAAAAAGTATTTTATTTTGCTCTTGTTATATCTAAATTTTCTGTTTTTCTGTATTTTGTTTTTAATTTATCATTTCCAAATTTATATGATAGAGATATTGTAAAATTTCTATCATCAAAATAATTATTGTAAGTTGTTTTTTGACCTGTAGGACTGATACCAAAACCATTGTATTTTGATTTTAGCATATTATGTGCGTTTAGAGAAATAGATAATTGTTTCTTTTTTAAAAGTATCATTCTAATGCTAGCATCTAATTGATTGTACATGTTGCTTTTTGCCTCTAAGTACCCTCTGTTTGGTGGTCTAAATAAATAATAGATATTAGCTATAAATCTATTTTGTTTATCTAAAATAAAATCATTTGAAACGTCAAATTGCATATTCCAATAAATACGGCGATTTGCATTATATAGATATGGCGATTTTATAAAATCAATTGAGGCATCAATGCTTGATGTTATTGTCCACCAATCTTTTATATCGTATGTAAATTCATTATAAAACCCCAAATCATGAGTTAATGAACTATTTACCCAGTTTTGGTAACTAATCTTAGTTGCTTCATCAATAAAAGTAACTTGAGTATTTTCTGAGCCAGAATAATTATAGTATAATGAAAGTGTGTAATTTTTCTTAAAATTATAATCAATAGAGGCTGAATAAATATATGATGGTAACAAAAAAGGATTTCCAGTTGTGTAAGAATAATCGCTTGTATAAAATCTAAACGGATTTAGAGTTGAAAAATGAGGTCTCTCTATTCTTGAATTTAATGAAAAATTAAAACTGTTTTTTTCGTCTTTTTTATATTGAATAAATAAACTAGGAAATGGACGAATATAATTTCTCTTTGTTGAAGTATTTGTATTTGCTAATGATCCTAATGTATGTGTATATTCTATACGCAATCCAATTTCTATTTCTACTTTCTTTATAGTTTTACTTAAGCTTGTAAATCCTGCTGTTATGATTTCTTTGTAATTGAATAAATTACTTCTATTGGTATCGTTAGTATAAATATCATTTTGTAACACAGTTTGTAAATTATTGCTAGTTATATTTAAAGATGTCAATTTTATGCCATATTGCCAATCTCCATATTTGACTGGATGTTGCATGCTCGCATTAAAACTATAAACAAAACTTTTGTATTTTCCATTTGTATTTTCTTTTGGAATTGGAGATACTAATAACGAATCTTTATTGTTGTATGTTGCTGTTGTATAGTTTCTATTTTTATTTGTACTTCCATTAAAAAAATCAAATCCAATATCTAATTTTTTGCCAGTAGAATCTATTTTTAAAGTATAGTATGTATTTATAGTCTGCTGATTACTTGTATTGGAGTTTGTTGAATTGTTCAGAATATAAGATTGTAATTGCTTATCCAAACTCAATATATTTGTTAAATTATTTTCTTTGTAATTGTCTGAATTTAAATAATACCCTAAATAGTTTATTCCAATTGAACTCTTTTTATTTATTTCATAATCCAATCCAAATGTTCCATAAAAACTATAGTTTTTATTTTTGCTTTTTCTTTCACTTTCCCAATTTTGTGTTGTATATTCTATTGTATTTAATTGTTCATTAACAAAAATATTTCTACTAGTACTTATTGTGGTTTTTAAACTAATTTTCTTTTTATTGTAATTAATATTTATACCGCCATTTCCATTTGCAAAAGTAGCTTGTTTGTAACTTGCAAATACACTTCCATTATAACCTTGTTTCTTATTCTTCTTCAACACAATATTTATCAAAGCTGCACCTTGAGCATCATATTTTGCTGGTGGGTTTGGTATTACTTCTATTTTTTGGATATCATTGCTAGGTATGCTTTTTAAATATTGACTAAGTTCTTCACCACTCATTCGTACTAATCTATCATTTATTAGAACTGCTGCATCGCCTCTTCCTGCAATTTTTATTTCATTATTGTTTATTTGTACTCGTGGTGCTTTGCTTAATGCTTGCATTGCATCACTACCTTGCGAATACACGCTATTTTCTACATTAAATATAATGCGGTCTGCTTTGCGTTCGTATATCGGTTTTGTTGCAGTTACTTGTACTTCGTTTAATGTTGTTGAACTTAATTTTAATTGAATTTCGTTCAGTTGTATTGCATTATCTTGAACAATTATTGTATCAACTCGATTTTCAATGTTGATAATATCAATTCTATCTTTTATTAAAATATTTTTTATGGTATCAGTTATATATCCTAAATAACTTACTTCAATTGAATAATTATTCTCTGCTAAATTTGAGAATGTAAATGCGCCTAAACTATCACTTAGTGTGGTTGCAGCATGTATGCTATCATTAGTTTTGAATACTGTAATATTTGCAAACTCTATGGGTTGTTTCTTTTCGTTATGTATTATACCACTAATTGAATTTGACATTAACAGAATTGAATTAAAAATTAGTATAATAAAAAAGATTTGTTGTTTTTGTACCTTCATTTTTTTATGTTCAATGCTACGGAATCATTTGTTCCTCCGGGCATAAGAATTCCAAAAGTGGTGTAATGCGGAAATATTTTGATTAATCTGCCTGAACGTGTAATGGACATACTGTCGTCCATTACCATCCAAGGGAATACTTTATAGCACTTATACGAGCCTATTTCATTAATATTGGAGTATTCAACCAAGTTTGCTAAAGCTGTAGGTGTAATAAAATCCGAAACCGTTCCATGTACCATTTCCTTATTATTTATTTTTGCGGGAATTATTGCGCTTGGCTGAAAACTCACTAACAAATGATTTTTTAATCGGAATGGTTTATTGCTTTTGTATTCAGAGGTAGTGTCCAGCACCAATTCGGTAAATTTAGTAGTTTGATAGGAAGCCGAATTGGGGTCTAATATTGTTATTGCATAAATGACATCATTTTTTATTTCTATGTCAGAAGGTTGAACGTCTTTGCTAGGATGTGAAATATTTTTCATCCAGTTCCTTTCACCGCTCGATTTTATTTTGCCTACAAGTGTTTGCTCAAATCCATTATTTCCTTTTTCTCCTGCCACATAATACACATCTCCACTTGTTTTAGTAGTTAGTTTCTTAATGTAGGCGTTCCCAGTTGGATTGGTTGATGGAAGATAATTCTTCCAGATTTGTGCGCCAGAGTTTCCGTTGTATTTTATGCAAACCAGATTTGTTTTATTGATGGTGTTGGTTTCATAACCTCCAACTATTACGTTACCACCTGCGTCAACCGCAATACTGTTACCAACATCGTCCAAACCATTAACATCAAGTGTTGCAGTCCATGCTATATTCAGATTTGCATTTATTTTTACAGTTTTAATGTTAAAGTTATTTCCACTCCATGCTTTTCCGGTAATGTATATGTTATTAGAGGCATCTTTACAAAATGCTAAGGGTCTATCAAATCCAGTTCCAGGAATGTTATTTCTTACATCAGAAATGTACGCTAATGTATTTGGATTAAAGACCGCCATTGCATAATCTGTATTTACGGTGCTACTGGGACTAGCTCCAATAATGCAAATATCACCTCCGGTTGAAAACTCCAAACCAATTGCTGCTTCACTCAAACCCGCATAGTCATAAGTATTATTGGCCAGAAGGTTTAAACCTGAGTCATATTTTAAAATCCAATAATCATATTGGGTATTAATGTTTTCAGTATTTGCTGCTACTAAAATATCTCCTAGAGCGTCCTCACTTATAGCAACTGCAATATCGTTTTTACCAGCTTGTCCTGCTTGTGTGGTAGAGTTTAGGAGCGTTCCTGTTGAATTATATCTCAGGATAACAACATCGTAATTGGTTAAACCCCCATTGTCAGTTGTTCCACAAACTAATATATCGCCATTGGCAGCCTCGAACAGTCCTATTCCGTAATCGTTATTAGCTGCATTTGTATTGTAATTGGTTTGAAAAATAATTGAACCAGAAGCGGTGTATTTGATTAACCAAATGTTTTCTCCTTGTCCGGCAACCTGAGTATGTCCTACTGTAATGAGTTCGCCGGAGGCATTGGTTATAGAATTACTCCATTGTATGCCCAAAGGGTTTAGTATGGGGTTTAATACCGGGTTTCCGTTGGTGCTTTGCCAGTTTTTATTTACATAAACTGCCTGTGCTTTCGTTGCGCTTGCTATAACAATTGTGGCTAACAAGCTAAGTACTGCTTTTTTAATCATGGTTTTAATTTTTTATTTGTTGTCGTGCAAATTTTAATGCTGATTATTTAATGACAATAATTGGAGTAATTTTTCGTACCTATTTTTTTTATTCTTTTAAAATCTTAAACACTTTTTGTTTATCCTTTGTTTCTACTTTCAAATAATAAATTCCACTTGGTAAAAAAGAAATATCAAACTCACTTTGTGGAATTGGGTAAATAATTTCATAAACAGATTGACCTAATGCGTTGGAGATTCTTAATTTTTGAATAATCATTTTTGATTGCGACACATTTAAGCGAAAATTATCTTTTATTGGATTTGGAAAAATATACAAATCTAATTCGTTTATTAAATTCTCTTTAACCTCCGTAAATAAAGCCGCTTTGCTATTCCATTTAAAAAGAATACCATTGCTGCCACAAACCAAAGCCACGCTATCGTTAATAAATTTCATGTCGTAAAAATTTTCCTTTATAGGTATAGTGCAGGTTGACCATGTTTTACCTAAATCTGTGCTTTTTAAAATTAATCCATTGCCTATATAATCGCTGCCAGTTGCCCCACCTCTGGCAGTTAAATATATTTCACTTCTGTTCTTGGCATAAATTCTAAAACGCAATTCTTTTGGTTGATTCATATTCGGGTCGTCAAACGAAGTTCTATTCCACGTTTTACCACCATTAAAAGTGCTGTAAAAACCAGAAAACTGCAAAGTGTTCGTTGTTATAAAAAAAATAGTGTCTTTGTTTAAAAACTCAAAATTAATAGGTGTATTGATGCCTGTACTATAACCTAACTCGTTTGGCCATGTTTTACCACGATTATTTGAAATGCCAATTCCACCATAAATATCTGATGCTATCACCGTGCTATCGCCGAACACCTTCGCATAACTTCGAGAGGAGCCAAACCAACTTTGGCCGAAAGAATAGTTGTTCAATCCGTTTGAAGTAA
>CALMMX010000193.1 GCA_937868545.1 uncultured Bacteroidota bacterium | reverse complement strand
ACAGAATAAGTGCCAGCGTTTGAAACACTGTAAGCGCTACCTGTTGCTGCGGGTGAAGGCCAAGCATAAGTATAAATACCACCACCAGTACTAGAAGCATTTAATGTAAGGCTATTAGTTGAACAAGGAATAATGGTAGATGGAGATGTAATATTTACATTTGCATTTGTATTAGTAGTAATACTAATAACAGATTGTGTTGAACATCCTCCTGGAACCCCTACAATAACTGTATATGTACCTGAATTTGAAATTAAATTAGGATTAACAGTTGATGTTGTTGAACCATTTAACCAAGAAATACTTGCTGATGAAGGTGTATAAGAGGCTGTTGCAGTAATAGATGTTACTGCACAGGTAATAGTGTTTTGTGGAACCACCGAAACATTAACAATTGGCACTAAAGATTCAACTGTATATGTTGTTTTACAGCCTGTGCTTAAATTAGTGGCAGTTAAAGTGAAAATACCAGCAACTGCAGAAGTTCCAGGATTACCCAAAGGCGTAGGCGCAGGAAGTGTAGGCGCCAACCAACCTAAGGCGATGCCAGCACCAGCAAATGCATTTAATGTAATTGTTCCTGACGAGCAAGTTGAGGAATACGTTGCAGAAGGAGGAGTTGTATTACTAGTAACGGTTACGGGTACTGTGGTAGTACACATACTTACAGTGTTTGTTAAAACTACCGAATATGAACCCGCTGATGTTGCAATAAAACTAGATGTTGGTGTATGTGTCCAAACTGCTGTGGAATTTGTTCCTGTTAATGCACTTATGGTTACACTTGTAGTTATACAGTTTAATATGGATGTTGTAGGTGTAACGGTATAAGTTGGACCATTAGTAAAAGATAGAATAGAAAGGCTTGTTGTTGCTCTACATCCAAAGTTATCTATTACTTCTACAGTATAATCTGTGCCAGGACTTAAACCCGTTCCCAATGAACTAGTAGAGGCGGATGGAGTCCAACTATATGTGTATGGGGTAGTACCACCCACTGCAAGTATTGTACTAGAACCTGTTGCATTTGTACATGTTGCTTGTGAAGTAATATTTGTAACCGTTGGATTTGGAGAAATATGTAAATAAATATATTTTACAGTTGTATAACATGCACCAGGAGGACTCATTGTTAAGGTATAAATTCCTGCAGTAGTAGTAATAATACTTTGTGTTGTAACTCCAGAAATTCCACTACCAGCTGGGCCATTCCATGTATATGGACCAAGCCCCGTTGTGGCATTTAAATAGGCTGATAATGCACCACAGGTTGATATATCAATAGGTATTGAAGGAGTTGCATCAAAAAGAGTACCGTTTAACTCAACCTCTAAGGGTAAACATCTACAATCAAAATATCCATAACCATAGTGGCCAGAATAAATACAATTAGCAACAGTAAGCTGTATAGTAATATATTGACCAATATATGGCGATAAATCTAATGTTCTTGTATCCCAAGTGTGGTAATAAACATCACTACCTGATGAAATAGGGTTCCAACCAGCAGTAACACTAGCTGGTGCAGTACAAGAGGTACTTGGAGCTTGAATGTCAATTTTAGGACATGGTAATACATTACCAGAACTATCATAAACACTAATATTAATATATGGTTGTTCATCACAATTATGACCGCCTGAATTTAAAACGCCAGCATAAGCAATTTGGAATACTGCGTTACTAGAAGACACGTTGAATGTTTGTAATACACGTTGAGCTTGAGTTCCAAGGGTGCTATTATTCATTTTTAATATTTTTGTTCCACCAAAAGGAGAAACTAAGCTTATTGCTGGTGCAATTGGGTCGGTACCAGCTCCTGTAATAATAGTTGATAAGCCTGTTGGAGCGGTTGGACAACAACCTGCCATTGTTAAAGAGTTAAGGTTATTTCCACTACTTACAGCCCAACCAGCCAAAGTTCCTGTTTCAAAATCAATATTAGTGCAACTAGGTTGTACTGTTACGGTTGCTAAGGATAAGCCAGAACCGCCACCTGTAGTTCTATGGTGATCATGCGTTAAACTGTATTTATGGTTTACGAACTCTCTTTTTGCATGATATAAGAAGTATTTATATTCTTCGCCAATTAAATGTTTAGATTTAGCCAAATCAATAAAGCCTTGTTCACTAAAACCACTTAGAGAATCGCTAGTAAACATGTAATTGGTTTTCACCTGTGCTTTTAAAGATGTAGAAGCTATAAAACAACCTACAATAAAGTAAAATATTTTTTTCATATGGTATTGATAATAAAGTAAATGTATAAAAAAAAATCTAAATTCCAAATTGTTGGAAATGGTGATTAGTGTGTTTATAGAATAAATTATTCCATTCTGTTGACGTTAAAGCTCCCATTGATGGATTAGACTTCCCTTCAAAATAAGAGGCACCATTTTTCTCAGTTTCTTTAACATTGGCTATATATAAAGTTTTTTCTTTTTCGAAATCGCGTTCATTTGCAATTACAAATTCAGGTGCAGTGCGGGAGTTTTGAGGATAAGGTTTTTCACTAACGATAACGTTTTTAATAAATAACTTCATCATTAGTTTAATCATAAAGCCCGGATTGGTTTTTGTTTTACCGTATGCAATATCATAAGCAACGTTTAAATGAGCCAACATTTGTGCAGCATTCATTTTTCCCCATTTTGGTTGGGAATTAGGAGTTAAATTTTCTAATCTTTTTAAGGTTTCTTCTGTAGTTGCAGTATTAAAAATGTTTGGTAAAGCCATGGTTATTATAATTATATTTTAGTTAAGGTTTAAGATTTAAAAGTTCGTTTGTTTTCATTATTAAATCCATAAATAATATTTTTGGATTCGCATTACGCTCTATATAGTAGAAAGAGCTATTAAATTCGGAGCTTAATTTCTCATAATTTTTATGATGAATAAACTTAGAAAATTTGGTAATAAATGTTTTTTCATCTCCGGAGTGCCTAACTAAATCAACACTTCCAAAGTTAAACATTAAACAGTCTCTAAATATTTCTAAGCCATATTGTAAAAATTGTTTTTGTTTTTCTCGTCCTGTGCGGGCATTATCATCTATCCAAGTAACAGCTTTAGCAGCATCAAAATTCAACGAAATCATCATAAAGTTCCTGAAATTTTGAAGAAAATTTTGACCCTCATCGTTATGTTGTAAAAGTAATTGAGCTTCTCTATAATTTCCGTCACACATTAGAGCAGCTTGTTTCGCTAAAGTTTCGTCGCAACCAAATTTTTGTACTAAACCATTTATAATACTAGTTGTATCAATTTTATAAAACAATAATTGTTGTACACGAGAAATGATGGTAGTTAATAATTGTTCAGGATGATTACAAACTAAAACAAATAATGTTTGTTCTGGTGGTTCTTCTAAAATTTTTAATAGTTTATTGGCAGATTCAATATTCATTTTTTCTGGTTGCCAAATCATCATAACTTTATAACCACCTTCGTAACTTGTATATGACAGTTTTTTTAAAATAGAACCTGCTTCTTCAGTAGGTATAATTGGTTGTTTGTTTTCTGCATTTAAACTGTTAAACCAATCATGTAGTGTAATATAGGGGTTTTCTAAAAAGCATTCTCTAAACTCTGGTAATAAGTCGTTACTTGTTTTTACATCTTTGCTTTTAGCAATAGGAAAAACCAAATGTAAATCAGGATGAGAGAGCTTTGATGTTTTGATGCATGATGGACAAACGCCACAAGAATCGTTATTGTTTTTTTGAGTACAAAACAAGTATTGGATAAAAGCAAAGGCTCCAACTAAGTTACCGCTTCCTTCTGGGCCTGTAAGCATTAATGCATGAGGAATGCGATTATCTGCAAACATGCCCAGTAATTTGGTCTTAGCTTCCGGTTGCCCAACTATATCTTTAAAAAACATAGGTTAAAAATACATTTTAATTTTTAAAATAATACGTATTTTTACAATATGCATATTGGTTTATTTTTTGGCTCTTTTAATCCAATACATATTGGACATATGATGCTTGCTAATTATATGGCAGAGTTTACAGAACTTGATAAGGTTTGGTTTGTAGTTTCGCCTCATAATCCTTTAAAAGAAAAAAGTTCTTTATTAAATCAAAATCAAAGATTGCATATGGTGAATTTAGCTATTGGCGATAGCGATTTGTTTAAGAGTAGTAATATTGAGTTTGGTTTACCCCAACCATCATATACGGTAAATACATTGGCCCATTTAAAAGAGAAATATCCAAAGTATCAGTTTTCACTAATTATAGGCCAAGATAATTTAGTCACTTTTCATAAATGGAAAAATTATGAAGAAATATTAAAGCAACATAAATTATATGTTTATCCACGTCCTGATGTGTTGGCAAGCGAATTAGATAAACACCCTAGTGTTGTTTTTACAAATGCCCCTCAAGTTGAAATATCTTCAACGTTTATTAGGAAATCTATTTTCGAAAAAAAAGACATGTCGTTTTTTGTACCTGAGCCCGTTTGGAAGTATATAGATGAAATGAGTTTTTATAAAAAATAAAACTAACTATTAGGAATACCATTTTTATTTGATAAAAATTAGGAATAAAACCATCAATTAATTAATATTGTATTAAGAAAATAATCTAAAACAGTACAATATGAAAAAAATTTACCTTTTAAGCATTTCTTTATTTATAGCTTTTTTTAATGGAAAAGCACAAAGTAGTATTGAAATTAAAGATTTAGATGGCGGAAGTGCAATAGTTGGAAACGGTTCAGTTTTTAATGAAACTACTTCGGCGGGCTTAGTTACAGGCCATGTGTTTGAAGTTAAAAACGTGAGTGTGTCTACAAAAACATTAGTTGTTATTAAGTACCCAACTTTACTTAATACGGTTACTGTTGGTGATATGGCAAGCGCTTATTTTTGTTGGGGAACTCTTTGTTACTCACCTACAACATATTCTGCACAAACAGTAATAATAGGTGCTGACAAAAATAATTTAACAGTTGATTTAGAAGAAGCTTCTACAGTTGGCTTGTCGAATGTGAGATATAAAGTATATGATAAAGCTAATGTTAATGATTCTATTTCTTTCACTATTAAGTATAATGCACCAGTTTCTGTAAAAGAAACAATTAATTTATTTAGTAAAGTATCAGACGCTTATCCTAACCCAACAATATCAAAATCATTTATTAACATAACTGTTGGTGTTTCAACAGAAGTGAAATTGTCAATTATTAATTCTTTAGGAGCTATTGTTTCAAGTAAAATGGTAGAATTAACTGTTGGTAAAAACACATTAGTTTTAGAAAACGAAAATTTACCAACTGGTTTGTATTTTGTAACAATAAGCAAAGGAAACCAAACAATAACTAAAAAGATCACAATCTCTAAATAGTAAATAATAAATCAAAAAAATAACATGAAAAAACAATTATTAGCAATTGCGGTATTAACTGCGGGTATATCAAAAGCCCAAATTTGGAGTGAAAACTTCACTTCAGCAACTCCTCCAGGTTTAGTTTCTGGCTGGTTACAAAACAATGTAGATGGAAGAACAGTAGCGGCCTCTGCAACATTTAGTTTTGGAACTAACGCATGGGTTTCTAGAGATTATTCAGCTGCAACTGACCCATCTTATGCTGCTCATGGAAAAGTAATGGTAAGTACATCTTGGTATACACCAGCTGGTGCTGCTAATGATTGGTTAATTACACCATCATTTACTGTACCTGTTAATGGCGTTTTAAGTTGGGATGCAATTGCGCCAGACGCTTCTTTTCCTGATGGATATTTAGTAAAAATTTCTACAACTGGAACAACAACAACTAGTTTTGGTACTACTTTATTAACTGTAGCTGCAGAAAACTCTGCTGCTTGGAATTCAAGAAGTTTAAGTTTGAACACATATTCAAACCAAGTTGTTCGAATAGCATTTGTTAATAATTCAAATGATATGAACGTATTATTAGTAGATAATATTAGTGTAATTGTTCCATCGCCAACAGATATAAAAATTACAGCAGCTAATCCAACAGGACAGGCAAGTTGGGGTAGTGTTGGTTCAACTAAATCTATTACAGGAACCATTACAAATAATGGTTACAACACTATTACAACGTATACTGCAAAGTATTCTGATGGAGTAACAAGTGCAAATACTGTATTTACTGGATTAAGTTTAGCTTACGGTCAAACTCATAACTTCACAATTTCTACACCATATACAATTGCTACGGCTGATGAAAAGTCGATAAAAGTGTGGGCTGATTTAGCTGGAGATCCAACTCATACAAATGATACTTTAAAAGCAACAGCAAAAGGGTATTCTTTTTTACCAAATCACAAAGTTGCTTTTGAAGAAGGAACAGGAACATGGTGTGGCTGGTGCCCAAGAGGTACAGTTTATATGGATTCTATGCACCATGTAAATCCAACAACTACTGCATTAATTGCAGTTCATAATGGCGATCCTATGGTTTCAGCTACTTATGATAGCGGAATAGGAACTTTAATTTCAGGTTATCCTTCTGCATTATGTGATAGAGCAAAAGATATTATTGATCCTAGTGATATGTTTGATGCTTATGCTAATCACATTGGTGATTTTGGTTTAGCTGATTTAACAGTAACTCCAACATATAATTCTACAACAAGAGTAGCAAGTATAGTTGTTAATACACGTATTGCAACTAACATGGTAAACAATACTGCAACTAATGATTACCGTTTAGCTGTTGTATTTACAGAAGATGGCGTTACTGGTACAACTTCTTCATATAACCAAGCAAATTATTATTCTGGAGGTGCTTCAGGAACAATGATTGGAGCAGGTCACCATTTTGGTTCTGAACCAAATCCGGTTTTAGCTGCAAACATGAGATATGATTTTGTTGCTCGTACAATTTTAGGAGGATTTACAGGACAAGCTAGTTCATTACCAAGTACTTTAGTAGCTGGTACTAGTTATACTTCTACACCGTTTTTATATACAGTGCCTGCAACTTATAATGCTTCGAAAATGACAGTTCATGCATTATTAATTGATTCTAAAACTAATGTTATTTATAACGTAAATAGCGTAAGTTTAGGAGCACCAGTAGGAGTTAAAGAAGTTGAAAACAACTTAAGTAATGTTGATTTATATCCAAACCCAACTGTTAACGAAACATCTGTTAAAATTAATTCTACTGAGCAATCAGAAGTTTCAATTAGTGTAGTTAACACAGTTGGTCAAGTTGTATTCCAATCTACAGCTAACTTAAACATTGGAGCAAATTCTTTTAATTTAGATACAAGAAATTTTGCTGCTGGTATTTACAATGTAGTAATTACATCTAAAAACGGATCTATTACTAAAAAATTATCAGTTACTAAATAATTCGATTAATAATTATAAATTTGTAGGAGGTTGGCAATTTGCCAGCCTCTTACTGTTTTATAGATATGCGTCATAAATTATTATTAATTGCAAGCTTTTCTTTTTTATGCTTTATCACTAAAGCACAAATTCTTTATTCTGAAAGATTCAATTCTCTTAGTTTAAATACCGGAACATACAGTTCGGGAGGATCTACACATACTTACTTATTTAATGACCTCCCGTTTGGAATGTTTACTATAAACAATGGTTCATTGGTTGCAGATACTCTTACAGGTAATTATCCTTTTAGAGCTAATGGTCAAAAGAAAAAAGCTTGGTTGTCTTATAAAGAAGCAAATCAATTAGATACCTTTGCAGTTTCAACATCATGGTTAAACCCTACGGGTGTTGCTGATGCTTGGATGATTACCCCAACCATAAATTCAATAGCACCAAACACGGTGTTGAGTTGGGAATCAATTGCTCCAGATGCAATTAATGCTGATGGCTTTGAAGTGTATGTTACAACAAACACTTCTACAATACCAGTAGTGAGTGATTTTACACCAAGTAATAAAGTTTTTAGTACTACATCTGAATCGTACAGTTGGCAAACTCACGGTATTTCATTAGGAGCCTATGCAGGGCAAAATATCCGTATTGCCTTTAGAAACAATTCAAATAATAAGTACCAATTATGGATTGATGATATTATTGTACAAAATATTCCCTTAGCTTTTGATGTTGCTGCAACAGTAAACAACACTTATAAATATTCTGCAGTAGCTATAAACAATATTATTTCGGCAACATTTAAAAACAATGCTTATACACCAATTTCAATATTAAGTATAAATTATAAAATGGGTGCAAATCCTACCATTACAGAAACAAAAACATTAACCACGTTGATGTCCTATTTAGAAAGTAGGAATTTAAGTTTTTCCGTTCCATACATTACTTCTACGCCAGTATATAATGATTTAAAAATATGGGTAAGTGCAATAAATGGTTCAACAGACCAATTGCATAGTAACGATACCATAATGGGTTCATTAACTATTTCGAGTAATGTTCCTGCAAAAAAAGTGTTTATTGAAGAATACACGGGTGCTTGGTGTGGATGGTGTCCGGATGGATATACTAAGCTGAACTCTATTGCATCTACTAATACAAATGTAGTTGTTGCATCTTTGCATAGCTCAGACAATATGAATTCAGCACCAATAAATACTTTAGTAACCGATTATGTTTCTGTATTTCCATCTGCTACTTTTGATCAATACAATTTTACATCAAAACGAAATGTATCGGTTGAAAGAATGTATTGGGATTCGAGTATTATAAAAAGAGCTGCTATGGTTGTTCCTGCAACAGTAACCATTACAGGTGTAAGTTATAATGCTTTAACTAGAGAAATTAATGCAACGGTTTCCTCTTCATTTTTAGGTGATGTAAAAGGTGATTATAGATTAAATCTTTATATAAAAGAAAACAATGTATATGGTGCTATTGCAGATAGTATGATTGATAACAATTGGAATCAACATAGTTATTTATACAACATTCCTTCATCGCCATTTTATCAGTTTGGAAATTATTTAAACCCAACAACTTTTTTAATGGGTTCTAACAGATACAAACATCAATACGTAGTAAATAGTATGGTTGATGGTGCTTATGGCGCAGCTGGAATTATTCCTCTAAGTGCGTCTACAATAGGCCAAACATATAGTAAAGCGTACACATATACTTTATCTACACCGGTTGGAACAGAATTTAGATACAATGCTGATAATATTTATTTAATAGGCGTTTTAACAGAGTATAATTCTAACACTAAGCAAAGAGCTGTTTTAAATGTAGCAGAAGTAAAATTAAACTCTCAGCCAGAAACGACGGTAGGTTTAAAAGAAATGTTATCGTATGATTTTAAAATGAATATTTTTCCTAACCCAACAAGTAACCAGTGCAAATTAAATTACATGTTGAAAGAAAATGAATTAGTTACGGTTTCGGTTTATAACACTTTAGGAGAACAAGTTTATACATCAACAAAATTTGAAAACGCTGGTTTAGTAACAAATGAGTTATATGTAATTAATTTACAACAAGGAAATTACAGCGTTGAGGTTTCAACCAAGCAATTTAAAGCAACAAAAAAACTCACTATTATTAAATAAAATGATTGTACTTACTGGTGCCGCAGGTTTTATAGGAAGTTGTTTGCTTTCTAAATTAAATAAAGAAGGCTTAACTAATATTGTTTTAGTGGATGATTTTACAAGAGAAAAAAACAATGCAAATTTTTTTGGTAAACATTATTTAAAAGCAATTGAACGTTCTGTGTTTTTAAATTGGTTTAATGAAAATGCAAAAGATGTTTCGTTTGTTTATCATATTGGTGCACGCACAGATACTACAGAGTTTAATGTTGATTTGTTTAATGAGTTAAACTTAAATTACACAAAATCTATTTGGAGTATTTGTACTGAAAACAATATACCAATGGTTTATGCCTCATCTGCTGCAACGTATGGTTTAGGAGAGTTTGGATACGATGACAATGAAAAAAATATACCGTTTTTAAAACCGTTAAATCCATACGGAGATAGTAAAAACGATTTTGATAAATGGGCTTTAACAGAAACTAAAACGCCACCAACATGGATTGGTTTTAAATTTTTTAATGTGTATGGCCCAAATGAATTTCATAAAGCAAGAATGGCTTCTGTTATATTTCATTCATACAATCAAATAAAAGAGAAAGGGTTTGTGAAGTTATTTAGATCTCATAACCCCAATTTTACTGATGGTGGCCAATTACGTGATTTTGTATATGTAAAAGATGTGGTTGAGGTTTTGTATTTTACCTATATAAATAAAATAAAAAGTGGTATTTATAATTTGGGAAGTGGTAAGGCTCGTACATTTTTAGATTTAGCAACTGCTACTTTTAATGCTTTACAAAAACCAGTTAATATTGAGTTTATTGATACACCTATTGATATAAGGGATAAGTACCAATATTTTACCGAAGCTAATATGAATAAGCTTATAAGCCAAGGCTATAATAAACCATTTGCTACTTTAGAAGAAGGAGTTACAGATTATGTAACAAATTATTTAGAAGGCCCTCGTTACTTTTAATTAGGATATAAAAACCAGCACCTTGTATTAACATTAGCCCGTCTATCCATAAGTAGTAATAAAAGGAATGTTTTTTCTCGTTACTAATAAAAATTGTAATTGCTGTAATTGTGTATAGAACTCCCGTAAATAGCAATAGCGTTGAGTTTTTAGTATATAAGTAAAAACAAATTCCTGCCAACACCAATATTATAAACGAAAATAACTTTGTTTTTATTTCCCCAAATTTATTGGCATAAGTATTTACACCATTTAGAAAATCTTCTGTGGCATCTTTTAAATCAAACAACAAGCAAAGTACCGTTATAAAAAAAAATTGTGATAATAAAAACCACATATTATTTGTTGTTAGGATATTGTTTTCAATTAATGGAACTAAAGAGCAACTTATTACCCAAATACTAGAAACTAAAAAAGGTTTTATGTATCCGTGTTTTCTTAAATTAAAGGGTGGTAAATAATACAAAGTTGATAAAACTTCGGCTCCAACCATTATAGCAATAGAAGTGTAGCTTAAACTGTTACATAAAAATAAAACAATAATTAAACTGGCTGCAATGCTTATTAAAAGCTTTTTCTTGTGTTTTATGAGCCATTGAGATCTATCAGTTTGAACATTGTTAGCGTTTATTAAATAGCCTCTTTGAACATTATATTGTAAGTAAGTAGACAAGAAAACAAATAGTAAATACGAATTGTTTTTAAAATCAACAGGAATGCAGAACACAACATAGGTTAACAACACTTGTGCTAAAGCACAAATAGCAATAAATACATTAGCATAAACTAATACTTTAGTGATTGGATTTGATATGAAAGAGTTAGTTTGCAAAAATGTACTCGGCGTTTTTAGTTGTAATTGTGGCTACTTCTTGCGGAGTAGTGTTTTTAATTTCTGCAATTTTTTGTGCTATTAAGGGGATGTAAGAACTTTCATTGCGCTTACCACGGTGAGGCATTGGAGCTAAGTATGGAGCATCGGTTTCTAAAACTAAATGAGATAAATCTAATTGTTCAACAACTTTATCTAGCCCGGAATTTTTAAAGGTAACAACTCCTCCAATTCCTAATTTAAAGTTTTGTAAGTTAATTATTTGATTTGCTTGCTCTAAATTGCCACTAAAGCAATGAAAAATACCTTTTGGTAATTTGGGGTATGATTTTAAAATTGAAAAAATTTCATCAAATGCATTTCTGCAATGTATAACTATGGTATAGTTTCGTTCAAGTGCCCAATCTATTTGTTGCTTAAAAGCAAACTCCTGTTCTTTAATAAAAGTTTTATCCCAATACAAGTCAATTCCTATTTCACCAATAGCAACAAATGGTCGTTTATCCAGCCATTGTTTTACAATAGCTAATTCTTCTAAATAATTTTCTTTTACAGAGCAAGGGTGAAGCCCCATCATTGGAAAACAGTTATTCGGAAACTCTTTTTCTAATTGCAACATCCCTTCAATACTGTCCGAATCAACATTAGGCAAATATAATTTAGTAACAGAGTTTTGAAGGGCTTTTTCTATAATTGCCTTTCTGTCATCGTTAAATTCTTCAGAATAAAGGTGTGTGTGGGTATCTATAAACATTACGTTTTATTTCCTATTTTTGTAGGTAAAATTACAAATCTATCTATGAAAAAACTAATAGTATTATTTAGCGTGATTACATCAGTATTAATTTTAACTGAGTGTAAAAAATATCCTGATGGACCAAGCATTAGCTTTAGAAGTGCAAAAGAAAGAGTTTCTAACACATGGAAAATAGAAAAGTTAATTAAAAATAATGTTGATTCAACCTCTTATTATACTAATCTATTAAAAGATTATACAGCAACATTATCTAAAAGTGGTTCATATTCCATTTCATATTATGTGGTGGTTCCAATTTTAGGAAATCTTTCAAATACAGAATCGGGTAGTTGGACTTTATCTTCAGATAAAAAAACACTTAATATAAACCCAAGTTCTATTGTTGTAGGTTCAGTGCCAGCTGCTAGTTCTTGGCAAATATTAAAACTTTATGAAAAAAGTTTGTGGATAAGAGATATTGATTCTAATGGAAATACAACAGAGTTTCACTTTATTCCAAAATAGTTTTGAAAGTTCTTGTTGTACGTTTTAGCTCTATTGGGGATATTGTTTTAACTACACCAATTGTAAGGTGTTTGAAGCAACAATTAAGTAATGTGGAAGTACACTACTTAACTAAAAACAGTTTTAAAGCTGTGTTGGATAACAATCCTTACATTGATAAGTTACATTTATTAGATAACGATTTATCTGAAATAGTGGAAGTACTTAAAAAAGAGAATTTTGATTTAATAATTGACTTGCACCACAATCTTAGAACTTTAAAACTTAAGCGTGCTTTAGGAAAAAAAAGTGTTGCTTTTAATAAATTGAATTGGAAGAAATTTTTAATTACAACTTTAAAAATTAATAAATTACCAAACATTCATATTGTTGACAGATACTTCGAACCAATTAAAACACTTGGTATCACTAATGATAATAAGGGATTAGATTATTTTATTTCTAACACTGATATTGTAAAGATTGAAGAGGCATTACCAGTAAACTTTTTGAATGGATATAATGCATTAGTTGTTGGGGGATCATATTTTACAAAACAAATCCCTTTAAATAAATTAAAAGAATTTTGCGATAAAAGTGAATTGCCATTGGTTTTATTGGGAGGAAAAGAAGATTTTGAAGTAGCGGAGGAAGTGCATAAATCCTACCCAAACAAAACAATTAATTTATGTGGAAAAATGAGGTTGAATCAATCAGCATCAATCATAAAACAATCTACAAAAGTTATTACTTCTGATACCGGTTTAATGCATATTGCAGCAGCCTATAAAAAAGATATTATATCTGTTTGGGGCAATACCATCCCAGAATTTGGAATGGGCCCATATTTAGCTGGAGGTAATTCACAAATAATAGAAGTTAAATATTTATCGTGCCGACCTTGCTCAAAATTAGGGTATAAAAAATGCCCAAAAGGGCACTTTAAATGTATGAACGATATTGTTGTTCCTGTTATTTAAAAACTTGCTTATTTAACTGAGGATAAATTCAACTAGTTATTATTACTCATTGAATTAAGTTCATGGTGATTAACAAATTAATCTTTAGCAAATAATGCTTTTAATTCTGTAGCATCATCTGGTTTCATACGCCCACCTAAAATAAGTGAAAGTTGTCTTCTTCTTAATGCACCTTCATATCGTTTCTTTTCTTCCTCCGTTTCTGGAATTAATTGTGGAACCGGCAAAGGAGCCCCGTTTTGATCAATAGCAACAAAAGTAAAAATAGCCTCATTACATTTTGTTTTATTACCTGTAATTCTATCCTCTACAAAAACATCAATGTAAACTTCCATACTACTTGTAAATGCACGCGATACTTTTGCCTCTAAAGTTACTACAGAGTTTTGTTTAATTGGATTATCAAAAGAAACATGGTTAATAGATGCCGTAACTACCACACGACTTGAATGCCTTCCTGCAGCAATTGCTGAGGTAATATCCATCCATTGTAATAATTTACCACCAAATAAATTGCCAATATGGTTTGTATCATTAGGTAATACAACTTCTGTATTAATTGTTAATGATTCTTTTGCAGTTTTTCCCTTTATCATTTTAAAAGTTTGATTTTAAATATGGCGTCAAAAATACTACCTTTATTGCAAATATTATCATATGGATATTAATTACATTAAAGCTTTACACATCATATTTGTAGTATGTTGGTTTGCAGGACTATTTTATATTGTAAGATTATTTATTTATACTGCAGAAGCTAATGGCAAGGAAGAACCCGCCAAAAGTATTTTAACTCAGCAGCTTTTAGTAATGCAAAAGAAATTGTGGTACATAATTACATGGCCCGCTGGTATTGGTACCTTTATTTTTGGTTTTTGGATGATATTTAGCAATATGGCATATTTAACTTTGCCATGGATGTGGTTAAAATTAATATTTGTCGGCATTTTGGCCTTATACCACTTACAATGCCAAGTAATAATAAACCAACAAAAGGCTGGTATTTATAAGTTTTCCTCATTTAAACTTAGGTTGTTTAATGAATTGGCAACTATTATTTTGGTAGCAGTGGTGTTTTTGGTGGTTGTAAAATCTACTGGAGGTTTGGTTTGGGGTATGTTGGGATTATTTATTTTTGCTGGAATATTAATGGCTGGTGTTTATATTTATAAAAAGCAACGTCAAAAAAATCCAGAAACACCTTCGAACAATACTCCTCCTGAGATTCCTAAGGTTTAGTTACTATTAACCATATAAGGCATATAAGAACATATAAGAATGAATTATTAGCTCTTTATCTATTAAAGTCATGCTGAATTTATTTCAGCATCTCTTTATTTTTAATACAAAACGTACTCATTGTATTGTATTTAAATTAATTAAGAAATAGAATTAATAGCATTCACACAATTTACGCCATCCATGGCGGCGCTTACAATTCCACCGGCATAGCCAGCCCCTTCGGCACAGGGGTATAAGTTTTTTAATTGAGTATGTTGTAAAGTTAGTTTATCTCTAGGAATTCTTACAGGTGTTGAGGTACGAGATTCTGTGGCAACTATAATAGCATCGTTACTTACATAACCTTTCATTTTATTGCCAAATGCTTTAAAACCTTGTTGTAGGGTGGCGCCAATTTTTTTACCTAAAACATCTACAATGTTTACAGAGTGAGTGCCTGGTTGGTAAGAGCAATCAATAAGTTTAGCACTTACTTTGTTATTAGTAAAATCTTGTAAATTTTGTGCAGGAGCAGTTTGTGTTTTTCCTCCCATTAACCAAGCTCTTTGTTCTATTTCTTGTTGAAGTTTTAAACCAGCCAATGCGCCAAATTGTTTGTATGGCTCAAAATCTATTAATTCTAAACCTACAACAATACCACTGTTTGCATAAGGATTATTGCGTTTAGATGGACTCCAACCGTTTGTTACCACTTCATTTTGAGCTGTGGCACATGGTGCTATAATTCCACCTGGACACATACAAAAGGAATATACACCTCTACCATTTACTTGGTTAACAAGGCTATATGAGGCAGCGGGCAAATACTCGCGTTTTTGTATAACGTCCTGCATACTACTACAACTGTATTGTATGCTATCAATAAAACTTTGCGGATGCTCAACCCTAACACCTAGTGCAAAAGGTTTTGCTTCAATGGCTATTTTTTTCTTATCCAACAATTCATAAATATCTCTTGCCGAATGCCCTGTTGCAAGTATAACATGTGAACAGTTATGTTCAATGGTTTGTTTATCATTTTG
>CALMMX010000192.1 GCA_937868545.1 uncultured Bacteroidota bacterium | reverse complement strand
TAGTAACGGTTAAAGCCGCTGTAAATGTTCCTGATGAAGGATAAGTAAATGTTGGATTTTGGGTTAAATTATCAGCAGAACCATTGTTTGTAAAATCCCAACTCCATGCATTAATAACTCCTGCAGGTGTGGTAGATAAATCTGTAAAAGCAGTTGCTGTTGATTGGCAAACGGAAGTGGCACTGAAATTGGCAACTGGTGGGATTGTTAAATTAAAAGTTTTAATAATATTATCTGAACAAGTTCCGTTCGTGACAGTTAATTCAACCGTTTTAGTTCCAGACGAGGAATACAAGTGAGTAGGGTTTGACGTTGAGCCAGTTGGTGAGCCATCTCCGTAATTCCAAGTGTATGAGGTGATTGCACCACCGCCATTTAAGTTAGTATTATCTACAAACGGAACTAAGTTTGAAGTACAAGGAGTAACTGTATAATTAAAATCAGCAATTGGAGTAGCGTTTACAATGTATAAATATTTTAAAACTGGTGCAGCTGAGCATTGCACTCCAGAAGGTACACATTCTAATGTATGAGTACCACTAGAAGTAGTAGTAATACAACTTGTAGTTGCAGTTGCGCCACCTGGTCTTGTCCATGTGTAACTCGACATACTTGTAGGCCCACAAATTACTTGGCCAGCGCCACCACAAACAGGTATAGGATCTAAATTATTAGTAGGACAATCAGCATCAATTATACAGTATGCCCAATCTGGTGTATAAACACACCAATCAATTCTAAATGTTGCTGTAATAACTTGCCCAGCATATGCACTTAAATCCATTGTTACATTGTTCCAAGCCGCTGAAGTAACACCATATGTTCCAGGGCCAGCTCCTACTGCAGCAGGATTATAAAATGTTGCAGAATTTGGTGTAGCTGTAAAGTTTGTTGCGCCCACAGCACCTAAATCAGAAGAAAAAAAACAAGAATACCTTGGGCAACCAATAATATTATTTGCAGCATCTCTAAATACAACATTAAATCGTGCAGCATCAGCAGCTGTGTGAGGAAAGTTGAAAATCGCCATTGCATAATGAAATGTAAATAATGTTGTTCCAGTTGCAGGCACGTTAATGGTTTTTACAGCTTGTCCCCAATCGCCATTAGGAGCTACATCACTACTAATTTTTAATGATCTTGTTCCACCAGGATAAACATTAGGAAATCCACCGTAAGGATCAACCCCTCCAGCAACTATAGAAGTGTTTCCTGTTAAGGCCCAACCTGACCCTGTACCATTCTCAAAATCAAAATTTTCTGTTGGGCAATCAAACGCAGCTGTTGTAGTTGGTCCTCCACCTAACCTAGCTGATGAGCTAGATATAGAAGGGATTTTATAACTCCCAATTAAATATTTTTCATCAATAAACTTTCTTTTTCTTAAATAGGTATATCTTTTTGTGTCATCTGAATTAAAATTTTCTTCAAGTAATACAGATTTTAAATTATCATAATCAAATCCAATTAATGAATCTGAATTAAAAATATAATTAGGCACAACTGGTAATCTTTTTTTTAATTGATCAGTATGAGAATGCGGTGTTTGCCCATAATAACTAATTGAAATAAAAATAAATAGGGATGTTATTAGATTTCTCATGATATTAGTTTGTTTAGTTATAACAAATATAATCAATGCAAAATGTTAACTACAGCTATTCACTAACTCAAAGTAGGTGTTTAATAGTTTATAAAAGTCATAATCAAAATTGAAAGGTGAAAATCAATATTCAAAGTAGATTAGAGGTAATATTTTAAAAATTAAAACAAATAACCTACTTTAATAAATACATTAAAACGGTTGAGATTTCTTACTCTGAATGCAGATGTCTTTTTTATATATATGGTATTATCAGGCTCATCTATAAAGTTTTGCGGCCCTCCAGCGTCAAATAATGTTGTTAATAAAGAATACATATTTGTGTTAAAGCCATAATCAAATATAATTTTATCTGCAAGGATTCTTGTTCTTCCAAATCCAGCAAAAATATCGAACTTTGTATAATGTTGTTTTAGTGGTCCAAAGTCAGAAAATGTTATATTTTCATTGATATTGTTAATATAAGAGTTATAGGTAAAAGACATTTTATTTGGGTTATATGATGCAGTATATGATCTAATATTAATTCCAAAGCACATATATCTTCCCCAAGGTGCAATATATTTTCCATAAAACAGTTTACCGTATACTAAATAATTTACACCTTTTATTGTGTATAAATTACTAGGCTGACCATAGATATAAGTACCTTGTGGACTATTTCTATTTACATTAGCAGTAAATTCCATACCATTGTCATAGGTAGTTTTATAAAATATTGCAGAAGTTCCAATAGAAAAACGTGTTTTAATTGCATATTCGATATATACTTCATGCAATCTATTAAATGCAAATTCACCATCTTTTGCATTTCCATTATTTCTTCCAAATATTGATTTTCCATTTCCATTTGATCCTAGTAATGCAGGCCCAAAGTGAAAACCATATCCTGCTGAGAATCTTTTCCCCATATAGCCTGGAGTTTGGCAATTTAAAATACAAGTTGGAATTGTAAATGTAATGAGTAAGAGTAATAGTTTCATTTTATTAAATAGAATTTTATTTAAAACAAATAACCAATTTTAATGAATGCATTAAATCTATTAAAATCTCTTATTCTTACAGCAGCAGTTTTTTCAATATAGTTATAAGTATAGTACCTAGAGTTTAGAATTGGGCCATCCCCTTCTAATTCTAAAAGTAAAAATGAAGTTGTTAACAATGAAAATAAGTTGGTGTTAAAACCATAGTCGATAATAACTCTATTTGAAATTATTCTTGAGCGACCAAAACCCAATAAGATATCAAATTTGACAGAACGCTGTTTTAAAGGTCCAAAGTTAGATACTGTGGAGTTATTATAATCAATTAATGTCATAATAGTAGGATCATAAATTGTAGTAAATGATTTTATATAGGCTCCAAAAACGAAATATTTACCCCACGGTGCAACATAATTTCTTTTATATAATTTTCCATAAAACGAATAATTTACCCCTTTTATATTATAAATACCAGTAGGGTTATTATAAGATTCACATCTTGCAGCATTATCATAAGTAGTTTTAAAATACCTTCCTGATATTCCTAATGATAATCTTTTTTTTAATGCATATTCAAAATAACCTTCGTGCATTGTATTAAATGCTAGTTCATCAGTTTCTCCATTTCCATCTCTTCCAATTAAAGTTTGTCCCGCACCATTTGTTCCAAATAAAGCAGGGCTAAAATAGAAGCCATAGCCAGCATTAAATCTTTTTCCCATGTAACCTGGGGTTTGGCTTTTAATTTGACTATTAATTAAAATGATTGATATTATAAAGTAAATAAATTTCATGAGTAAGGTTGTATTATTTTGAATGAATAAGCTCATAAAATGTTTGGTAAACTTTTGCATTTAGTAAAGTTTGCGAATCAATTTCGGAAAATGCTTCGTATTTTTTGTAAACTGTTTTTTGTGTTTTTAAATCGTAAATAAAACAATAGAAATAAGTTTTGTTTTTGAATTCTCCCACTTTATAACTTATTATGCCTGTTTTTAAAACATATTGAGTTCCATACTTTTCTATAATTGAATCAATTTCATCTGTATTTAAAATTTTATTTCTGTCGTTTTCATTAGAGTCAAATTTTTCATCAAACCAATCATTTATTACAGAATAATCATTCATCTTATCCACATCATTGGTGCTTAATAAACCTGGGTCTAATGTTATTAATTGAAAGTTTTGGCGAGCTGCACAATCATGCACAGTTTTAATTAGATTTTCTTGTTTTTTATCAGCCTCAACGTATTGTATTTTATCTTTTACTCTTGTATCAATTTTTACATAAAAAGGTTCTAAAAGTAAAACTTTTTCTATTTTAGTATCAGAATTAATGTACTCTGATTTTTTAGTTTTTTTGCTATAAGTTGAATTCGTATTATTGTAATTAGAGAAGCCTGAACTGCTACTTGTAGCTCCATCTAGTGGGAATTTACTTGCAAATTCTTTGTCAGTTAAAAATAAATCTAAGAAAACCTCTTTATAATATGCAGTGTCATAATTTTTAAAGTTATTTTCTTTTTGAATATTTTCAATTAAATCAGTTTTAGATTTTGTTTCATCATTAGTTTGTGAAATTTCTTTTTTAGATGTGGAATCTTGAATTTCTTTTTTTTGTAATCTAACAAAATCATAAATGTTCCAATTAACTGTCCCTATCATTTTTAATAAACTATCAGAGTATGCATTAATAAATTTATTTTCAGGAAACTTTTTATGAGTGCGATACACATAATTTAAAGACATAATTGTAAATTCGTTTGAAGGCATCTTATTTATTAAGTGATAAATTTGTTGAGGATAACTTTCAACATCTGAATAACTTGGAATCCCATTTTCTAAATAAGAATCATGATTGTAATGCAATTGAGAATTGGCGTATAAAGACAGGCTGTATAAACATTTAGAAATAGTCTCTGCTAAATATTGATTGTTTGGGTATTTTATTGATAAGATATATGCTGCGTATAAAGAGTTAGGGTAATCTCTATTTTTTAGATATAATCTACATAATTCAAAACGAGATAAATCTCTTATATATTCAAATTGTTGTTGGTCGACAATGGCATTAACTCTTCCTTCATTACTTCGGTTAGCTATTAATTCGCTTATAACTTGTTTTCTTTTTGTAGTATTTGGATGAGTAAGTTTTGTATCATCTTCGTTTGAATTATTTCTAATTGAAGATACTTCTTTCAAAAAATAATTTTGAGGAATAATAAATTTTTCTGTTTCAAAAAAAGATTTTTTGAATTCTACTAATTCAAAGGGTAAATGAGAGTATTGTAATACATCAAACGCTTTTTGAGCTTGTTTTAAATTATAATTACTTTGCTCAAATAATTTAAACCCTTCAATATCTGCTTCGCTTTCGTATTCTTTTGAATACTGACATTTTTCAATTAGCTTCTCTTCAACACTTTTACCATTGTATGTTTTGTTATCAATTTTATCATTTTTCACATAGCCATTTATATGATGCTTTTTTGTAAAGTGTGATATTTCATGGCTAATAATAAATGCTAATTGAGCTTCTGTTTCTGCTTGAGCAATAAGTCCAATATCAATAAAAACATACCCTTTATCATAACTATATGCATTAACAACATGTGATTTTAAAGTGTAAATATGAAGTTGTTGCCTAAGTGTCGGGTTGTTTTTTAATAATTCGTCTGCAATTTTATTTAAATAAATTGTTATTTCATCATTAATAAGGGTATTTCCACTTTTTACAATTTTTTCAATCTCGTAATTAGCTTCCGTTAAATAGCTTTGTTTTATTAATTTATCGGATTCTTTTTGTTTATATAAATCGCTAATATCACTTGTTATAACGTTACGTATATTTTGTGTGAAAATATCAGGCAATTGACCGGTAGATTTTAAAGGAATAAAATTTTCCTTTAAGTTTTGCTGAGCAATAGAAGTGAAAATTAAAGAAGTGAAAAGTACAGATAGAAATTTTAACATGGATTTAGTTTTAAAAATTTAAATATAGTAAAAAATAGCACTTATCAGCAGTCTAAGAGTAATTTTAAGGTTTGTTTTACTATTTAAATGTTCTAAATTAATCTTATTCCTTATTTTTCAGCCAAATGATAATACATTGATAAGTTATTTTTAATTCCGAAAAATGTGGAATTGTATTTTGAGTTTTGGATTATCGTTGAAATAATAAAAAAAATCATTGATTACAAATTGTATTATCTATTTTTTGAAGAAATTCTCCACCTAATTTTTTAAATGTTAAAATGTCTTTACAACCGTCTTCTTTTTGCCCAATTTTTATTTTTAACTCTCCACGTAATAAATAATTGATGGAGTTTGATGGGTCGATATTAATAGCTTTTGTGAAATCATCAATAGCACTTAAGTAATTGTTTTGTGACTTTTTTATTATAGCTCTTTTGTTATAGGCATTATAATTTAAACTATCTAATTCAATTGTTTTTGAAAAATCTAAAATAGCACCATTGTAATCCTTAAGTTTTGTTTTTGTCTCTGCTCTATTGTAGTAGTAAGTAGATTGGTTTGGATTTAGTTTTATGGCAATATTGTAAAAATCAAGCGCAGTTGAATAATTTTGTAAAAAGCTATTTAATTTTGCAGTTTGAAAACAAATACTGTCATTTTTTGTATTTGAAATTTTATTAGTTGCTTTTAATGCTTTAATAATTTTTGGTTTATGTAAATTTAATTCTTGTGTATTGTAATATTCATTTTCTTGGTTTGATTGAAGAGCAATTGCTTTATTAAAATCAGTAATGGCACCATTAAAGTCGTTTAACTTTAATTTGGTATATCCTCTATAATAATATGTATTGGCATAGAGTGAGTCATATTTTATTGATATATTAAAATCTTGCAAAGCTTCATTAAAATATTTTAATTGCGTTTTTGCCCATGCTTTATATGCATATGCTGGAGCATTGTCAATACGTGATGCAATGGCTTTATTACAAAACTCAATTGTTTTATTATAGTTTGCTTTTTCAAAGTAAATTACAGCTGGAAAAAAGTATGCATCTGAATTAGATGGTTCTAACTCTACCGTTTTTTCAAAATCGAATAGAGCAGCATTGTAATTTTTCATGTCTTTTTCAATCATACCTCTTAAAAAATAGCAATCTAAATTTTCGCTATCAATTTCTAATTGTTTAGTATAATCATTAATTGCTCCAATATAATCTTTCAATGCTTCCTTTAAATTGGCTCTGTTAAAATATGTAATTGAGTCGTTCGGATTTAAGGCAATAATCATGTCCATTATTTCTATAGCCCCTTTATAGTCAGAAATGCCTAATTTTTCTTGAATGCAATTATTTAATTCCTCATTAATTTGAGATTTTAAAGAAAAACAAAGAGGTATAAATAGGAGTAATATTTTGAATTTCATTTTAAAAAATAGTGAATTTACTTGATTATAGTTTTGATATAAACAAAAGAAGCTGCAACAAGCAGCTTCTTTTATAAGTATTTAAAATTAATTTTATTTATTTAAAATCACTTTATGATTTGAGGTATATTCTTTATTGCTTACTGTGATTACATAAATTCCATTTGCAAAACGACTTAAATCAATTGCTTTATTACCATTATTTGATCCATTAATTTCTTCGCTATATATGCATGTACCAATGGTATTAAATACTTTAATAGTGTTAGCAGATTTATAATCAATATTAAAAACTCCTTGTGATGGATTTGGATAAACAATTACTTCTGGATTAGATGAAGATAACTCATTTACTTTAGAGGTTAAATCTGGTTGCCAAATTAAACTTGCTCCAGTAACCCAACTAGTATTTGTAGGTGTAACTGTTGCTGGTGATGTACCTTTAGTTATAGTTAATGTAGATGTGTGATTAGATGAACCATGACCCCATGTTTCTTCAATAATTACATCGTACGCCCCATCAGTTAAAACTGAAGAGCCTGCTGCATTTTTTCCATTCCAAGTAAACGTCATTGTGGCAAATGATGATCTTGTTGCACCCGTTGTTGCACCTACAGTGCTACTTGCTGATTTAGCTACCCAATTTGGTAAATGGTCGTTAGTACTACCACCAAAATAACGGTATTTTGTAGCAGCAAAAGTGCCAGCACTTGATTGTATCCAAACTGCAATAACATATTTACCAGCATTTGCTGAATTATACCAAATTGGACTAGCAGGTACAGTTGGTGTAAAT
The DNA here is from genome assembly GCA_937868545.1 of uncultured Bacteroidota bacterium. Taxonomy (GTDB): domain Bacteria; phylum Bacteroidota; class Bacteroidia; order B-17B0; family Aurantibacillaceae; genus UBA4416. Next base: position 17,169 of record CALMMX010000192.1, on the reverse strand, counting down.
ACTACTGATAATGTTCCAGTAGTTTGTGCTTTAATGCTTAAAGAAAAGAATAAGGCAATTAATGTAATTGAAAGTAAATTTTTTTTCATTATTAGTGTGTTTAAATTTTCGGTAAAGTTATATAAAATTCTAAACTAAAAAGAAAACATGCGAAGTATCATGTAAAAAACAAGCTATTTTAGAGTATTTCTGTAGTTTTATTCGCGTGAAATTTAAACCTACAATTAACCTACAAAATCTCCAATTTAACTATGATCTATATTTTTTAGAACTATTAAATACTTGAGTTAAAATACTTTTTTCATCATCATCTAAAGTTAAACCTCTTCTCGAGAAAACTTTTTCTGCAGTTTCAAACATTTTTTCAAGTTTATATTCTTCCATATTTTCTGCTCCACCCCAAATAAAAGATGGTAAATGAGTAGGAGGGAAGCCTCCTCCAAATATATTAGCACCTACCCCAACTACAGTTCCAGTATTAAACATTGTATTGATGCCACACTTACTATGGTCTCCCATCATTAAACCACAAAATTGTAATTGAGTATCAATTGATTTTTCTGTTTTATAATTAAAGAGTTTTACGTTTCCATAATTATTTTTTAAGTTGCTATTATTAGTATCTGCACCTAAATTACACCATTCTCCAATTACACTATTACCTAAAAAGCCATCATGTGCTTTATTACTGTATCCAAAAATTACAGAATTATTTACTTCACCTCCCACTTTACAATGCGGGCCAATTGTAGTAGCCCCATAAATTTTAGTCCCTAATTTTAATGTAGAGTGTTCGCACAATGCAAACGGCCCTCTAACTGCACTTCCCTCCATAATCTCGGAATCTTTTCCGATGTAAATTGGACCACTTTTTGTGTTTAAAATACTTGCTTCAACTATGGCTCCATCTTCTATAAATAATTGATTATTATCGCCAATTAATATATTTGTTGATGATAATTTTTGAGATGTTTTTCCATTTGTAAGGAGTTCAAAATCATCTTTTAATGCTAAATCGTTTTTTGAAAAAATATCCCAAACATTTTTAATTGATAGGTAGTTTTTAGGTATTTCTGTAGCAGTTAACAATAGCTTTTCAGTATCAATGTCAGATTGGTTATCAGTTTTATAAGCTATTAAATCATTTCCTGCTTTTATGGCTGTATTAGATTCTAATTGATTTATTAATGTGATAATTTCTTTATTTGGACAAATTTTACCGTTGATATAAACATTTTGTTTTGCCAACGTTTTATAATATTTTTTGCTTAAATAAAGTTCTGTTTGAAATGAAATTTTGCACTGTAAGTACTTTTCCCATTTCTCAGTTATTGTTAAAATTCCAAATCTAATTTCTGATACTGGTTTAGTATAAGTAAATGGTAAAAGGTTGTTTCTCGAATAATCGTCAAATAAAATATAGTTCATTTTTTTATTTTGTTGAGGTATAATAAATAGTGTAAGTAAAACTATTGAATTTGTGCATTTTTACTTTAAATTTTTAGCAATGCGTTTTGTTATTTGTACCCAAATATTATGTCCAACATCATCTACTAAACTCATTGCAGCTCCGTAATGTAATGGTTTTGTCCTATAAACTGTTCGGTCTTTATTTTTATCCATTACTAAGTCATCTAGGGTTCTATTATTTTTTAATTTTTCCGATTTGTATTTCACATAGTAACAATCTTTAATAGATTTAGATGGATTATTTTTTTCAGTAATTTTAATTTTCACATCACATGCAATTGTGTTAATTATCATTTGACTACCATTATATGGCGATTTCTCATCGTTAATGGTTGTAGTTTCATCGTATTCAATTACATAAAACGAATCTACTTTTAATGTAAAATCTGCCTCTGGATTATTAAAACTAAAGGTTACATTTTTTGTGGCATAACCTTCGCTTTTAAAACTTTGTAAAAATGCACTTATGAACTGTTGAGTAGTGTTATTCTTTAAGTATTTCTGCATTTGTGCAGTAGAATTTATGCCTGTGGGTAAAACTGTATCAATCAAAGAAACGGTAATTGGTTTCTTTATTCCTTTTTTAAAAATTGTACATGAATTAAAAATTGCAATAAAAATAATTGCACAAATGATTAAAATCTTTTTCATAAACTTAAATATCTAAAGTTTAGGTGCTTCCACTATTTTAAATTCAGTTCTGCGATTAATAGCGTGTTCTTCTTCTGAACAAGGTGTAGTATTATTACATTTATTTAATAATTTGGTTTCACCATAACCAATAGCTATTAGTCTACTTTTATCTATTCCTTTCGAAATCAAATAATCTACACATGCTTTTGCTCTTTTTTGCGATAATGCTAAATTATAAGAATCGGTACTTCTTGAATCAGTATGAGAACTTAATTCAATATTTAAATTTTTATTAGTATTTAAAACCGTTATAACTTTATCTAATATATTAAAGCCAGCTGCATCAATTTTATAATCGCCATATGCATAAGTTAAGTTTTCAATAATTGTAATCGCATCCTTTTTTTGCTTGTTTTTCATTTCCAAAACTTGTAACCAAGGATCATCAACTGTAAAATCACCTAGTGCCGTTTTATCAATTTCTAATAAATTAAATTGGAATTTACCTGCTGAGTTTCTTTTTATTTCTCTATAAATTCTTCCTTTTGAATCAGCAAGAAAAATTTTATTTATGTTAGTGAATTTCGAATCAGTTTCATCCACATTAAATTCATATTTTTTATCTACTCCAAGAGTTTTAAATTTGAATTTACCATTATTGTCGGTAGTTATGGTTTCAACAATAGTTTTGTCATTTACAATGTAAATTTTTGCATTATTAATTGTTTTTTTGTCTTGGTCAAGTAAATATCCATTAAGCGACATGATTAAATCTTTGTCATCAATATTTAATTCGCTTAAGGTTGTTTTATCAGTGCTTAATAAATTAAAATTGAATTTGCCTTTTGAATCCGATCTTACAATCTTTAATTCTTTACCAGATTTATTTGTTAAAATAATTTTCGCATCTAATGGCATATCATCGTCAACTATAGATAAACTATAATTTTGATCAATTGGTAAATTTCTAAAAGCAAAAGCACCAAATTCATTTGTAGTAGTTTCTTCTATAACATCTCCAGATTCGTTACGAACAACTACCTTTTTATTTGCTATAGGTTTGCTTGGATTTTCGCCATATAGTAAATTACCTGCTAAACTTAAATCGTCATCATTATATAAATCTGGTAGCCCGTTTACATCAACTGGTAAATTTTTAAAAACAAATTTTTTGCCAGCTCCTTGATTATGTGTTATTCTAGATATTTTATTGCTGTTATCAACTAAATAATATCTGGCTTTGTTTTTTAAAGTATTTGCAGTTTCATCAACTTCAGCCATATATGATTTATTTGGCTCTAAATTTCTAAATGCAAAATAACCTTTTTCATTGGTACGAGTAGAATCTAATGTTTTTCCTTTATCATCTAATAAATAAACTTTTACATCTTTTGCAGGATCGTTCGTGTTTTCTGTTAATAAGACTATACCATCTACAACTATGTATTTACTTGTATATTTAAATGAATAGATATCATCTTGTCCTTTACCACCCTCTCTATTAGATGAAAAATACCCAATACTATCATTCATAAAATAAACTCCAAAATCATCTGCGCTGCTATTTAATAGTAAACCTTCATTCCTATTTAAAAGCCATTTACCATCTGTTTGTTTTGCAGATAAAATATCAAGGCCTCCAAATCCTGGTAATCCATCAGAAGAGAAAAATAAAATTCCGTCTTTTCTTATAAAAGGAAACATTTCATCTCCACTTGTATTTACATCAAATCCTAAATTCACAGGTTTATCCCAAGTATCTCCATTCTTTTTACACATCCAAATATCTTTTCCTCCAAAACCTCCTGGCATATCTGATGCAAAGTAAAGTGTGTTCCCATCAAAACTTAAGCTAGCATGTCCGCAAGAATATTCGTCTGAATTGTATGGGAAAGATTTTATACTTCCCCATTTTTTATCTTCCCCTTTTAAAATAAAAAGTTTAGCTCTATTTACAAAATCCTTATTTCTCTTATTGTTAGAGTTTGTTACCCTAGTTAAAAACATTGTTTTTCCATCCGCACTAAAAGAAACAGGTCCATCATGGTTATTTGTATTTATTTTTTTAGAGAATGTTTTTGTATTTCCAATTTCATTGTTTTTAATTTTGGTATACATTACATTTAAGTAAGGTTGTCCATTTACATCATTTGTTTTATATTCTATGTAATCATTTTGATTTTCGCCAACAAAAATTAATTTATTATTTAATATAGTTGGGCAAAATTCTGAACGTTTTGTATTTATATTTTCAATCGCTGCAATTTGATATTCTTGAGGTTTAGATTGCCAATATTTAATTTCTTGACAAGATTTTAGGGCATTAAGTGCTTTTTTATCTTGTGGTTTTTCTTCGAGATAGGCCATGTAATTACTCAATGCTTCGCTATAGTTATTTGTGCTTTTTAAAACATTACCGTAATTGTAATAAACTTCAGGTGCAACTTTGCCTAGTGAAATTGCTTGTTTGTAACATGCTTCTGATTCTTTATATTGGCCAAGTACCTTATAGCAATCTGCTAATTTTAGTAAGCTAGTTTGTTTTTTTAAAACATCTTTAGTTTTAATTGCTTTTTTATATTTTGAAATGGCTCTAAAATACTGCTCTTTTTCATAAAGCTTATCTGCTTTTTTCTGTTGCGAAAAAAACTGACTTGCTAGTATGCAAAACAATGTAGTTAATGTGATTTTATGAAAGAATAACATATGTAAAATAATAGTTTATAGAAAGCGTGGTGTTACAGTTTTATTTTGAATTTTTTTGAAATCAAAGCCAAGCATAATTTCATGCGAAGATCCTAATGCTTTTTTAGTGCCTAATCCTGTATCATAAGAATAACCAATTCTTAATTTATCAGTAGCATAAAATTGTGCTAAGAAGCCCAAACCATAACCTTGCCTAGCGTATACACCTAGCCAAACTCTTTTCTTTATAAAGAAATTTAAATTTAAGTCAACTGTTTGCCTAACAGAAATACTCTTTAACATTAATGATGGAGTAATTAAGAAATTTTCGTTTACAGCAAATGATTTACCAATTACAAAAAATAGATGTGAATTTAATTTGTATGTATTTGTGTAACCAATAGGGGAGGCTGACCCTGTTGGAGTTAATGTATAATTTGCATGATACATAGTTGCACTATTTAAATGTGTTACGCTTAGCCCAGTAAAAAATGAATTTGTTTTAAGAAATAAACCAGCATCTAAATCTATGTTGCCTGAATTGCTTTTGTTATAATCTGTAATTGTAGTTTCGTTATCATCCTTGTAATTTACTTTACTGAAATTAAAATTGTAATTTAAATAACCCGCTCTTAATCCAAAAGATAATCTTGCTCTGCTATTTAATTTTGCGATGTATGCAAAATTACCATAAACACCTGTAACGCTTTTTGCTCCAATTTGATCTGATAAAATGTTTAAGCCCAAACCAACTTTATTATTTAAAACTGGAGAATGAACAGTTAAATCAATAGTAGTTGGAGCTCCAGGAAAACTCACCCATTGTTTACGTAAGTCCATAATAACAGCTAAACATTCACGAGCACCTGCATAAGCAGGATTAATTGCCATTTGATTAAACTGATACAAACTATATTGAGGGTCTTGCTGTGCAAACAACCTTGCAACAGATAAATAGAGAAATGATAGTAATAATATTTTTTTCATTAGTTATGTAGTTATTTTAATAAAATAGTTTAAAGATTATTTATTACTGGTAAGTTCAAGCCAACCTTTAATGGGTTTAGTATCATTACCTAAATCAATAATATAAAAGTAAGTGCCAGAAGGAGCAATAGCTTTAGTTCCTCCATTTAAAGTGCCTTTCCAATTATTTGTTTCATTATTATAGCCTTTAATTTCAGCTAATTGTTGTCCCCATCTATTATAAATTTCTACTTTATTGTTCAGGAAACCATCAATATTAGCTATATGAAAATAATCGTTAATACCATCTTCATTTGGTGTTAAACCATTAAATACTTCAATTAAACAAGGTGCTGAACTTGGCTCAACAACAATGCCTGTTAATGGAATTGAATCAGCTATCGTTATTACGCCGCTAATATTGATATATCTAACTACAGAAACAGAATAGGATCCAGGTGCTAAATTTTTTACCGTTTGGCAATCTTCACTAGGGCAAACTGAAGTAGGAGTCCAAAAATATTTAAATGTACTACCTGTTGATGATTTGTCGTAAAAATTACTTATTACGGTAATACTCCCATCATTTTTATCAGAGCAAGTGTTGTGAGTAACTGCAACGCTATAATTAGCGCCAAAAGGTTGTAAAAATCCTTGGGTTATTATTATGGTACTGTCGCTATTTGCTAATGTAGTCATACAGGGTTCACCAATGCTGTAATACAATTCATAGTTTTTAGCTCCTATAGTAAATGTACCTGTGCCTCCTGCTGAGTTTATTACTGTTGGTGTAACAGTTTGTGCGTGTGATATAAAAACACAAAAGATGGAAATTATTGAAAGGATTGTTTTCATAATTTATTTATTTTTAATTTATTTTATGGCAATTAAAGTAATTCCAATTGGGTGCGGTTGGAATTGTAACTAGTTTATTTGTAGAGTTGTGCCAAATGCCAATTTGTATATAATCTCCACTCAGTAAAAAAACATCTGCACTAATTTGATTTTGAATTTTGGATAAACTTATACTAACCGGTATTTCACTAACCCTAAGAGTACCATCATTTTTCATGATTTGTAACTGATATTCAAAAGGAGACATCGGACTAATAATGTTTACGTCTATTGACGCGTCAATATGATATAAGCCATCACTTGGTACTGAAAAACCTACAGAAGATAACAATGCACCTACGTTACTTTTTTCTGTTGTGGTAAATTTAATGGCAGTTAAAATCCCTGATGGGATTGAGTCAACATCTGATTTAGATTGGATAAAATATGGCTTAATAACGTTAGTAAATGCTAATGTATCCCAGTTTGTACTTTCGATGTTTTTATAAAATGTAATACCAGTATTTCTATTTCTATAAACTGAACCTAAAGGCAAAAATGTAGTAGGAATATTTGTGTTTTTATTCCCTTGCCAAATAATACCATCTGCACTGTGCAATGCATATGGTACTGACATGAATTTTTGTTTTGGAGTAATGGTAGTTGTTGTGCCATCTAAAGTTAATGTAACTTCATAATGTACATCACCCCCTTCCCAATATACATCGTAAATGTTAGTGCCAATAGTAGCCGAGCCACTACCAATGGTATGAGTAATAAGTCCAGCAATATTAGTAGTAAAGGTTTTAGTTTCACTGTAATTAATGCTACTACCAAAAGTATTGTATAAATCAAATTTTAAGGTTACAACGGAATTTGATAAAATGGCTCCAGTTGTATTATTTCTTATGATTGCTTGGTAATTAATACCTGCTGGAACAGAATGTGAAATTTGCCCAAACATACATGAAGTAAAAATAAGAGTAATTATAAGTAGTAGTTTTTTCATGATTTTATTCTATTACAAAGTAGTTGAAGGTAAATGTGCCGGTGGTAAGTTCAGGTGATTTGTTTTTAACTATAAATCCAGTACAATCTGAGCCACTCATTTTTAATTCTACATAATATGATGTGCTAACTGCAGATGCAGTATAGGGAGTTAAAATAATAATAGGGTTACTTAATTTGTAGGCTTTATTAAATGTTACATTAATAACTTCTTGATTTGCAAGTATAGATCCGGATGTTGTAAAGGAAACTCTACCTGCCACATCGGAACCAATTACATTACTACTTGTTAAAGCAGTTACTGTTGAGGACCATGTTGGATTAATTCCACTTGTTTTAATATGCCCCCCATTTAAATGCAAACCAACTGTAGATGTAGATGATGAATTTATTCTTAAACCTGCTCCAATTCCATTATTATCAATTATAACCTCATCTGATGTGCTCGCTGTTGTATTAGTAAAATTAGCAGATGCACCAGTACCAGAATTTTCTGATGTAAAAGTTGATTGGTTGCCATTTGCGAATGCATAAATGGCTTTGCTACCACTTTTTGCATAAATCGCATATCCAGAACTGTTATTTTCAATATAAGATGTAGGACTTAAACTATTGCTATACAAATGTAGTGGATAACTAGGTGTTGAAATACCAATACCAACATAATCACCTAAAGTAGTTGTTGAAATTGAAGTTCCTAATTTAGTCCAAGGTCCAGAAACAGGCAATTGCCATGTTGCATTACCTGCGGCATCTGATGTTAAAACTGCACCTAAAGTAGGAGCAGATGCAATTTGTAAATCTGCTCCCGAAGGAATAACTAATTTTTTTAATATTTCTACTTCACCAGTATTACGTATTGCCATTCGGTTAATTGAAGTGCTATATGTGTTGGGTACAGTACTAAAAATTAAATCTGTACCATAAGATGTGCTTGTAAAGTTTTCGGTAGATATTGCTTTTATTGTAGCCCCATTTTTCATTCCTGTAAGTGTCCCATCTGAGCCTGAAAATAGCAACTCTCCAATTGATTGATTATTAGTAACAGCTGATCTAATTCCGCCACCAGTATTATTATTTCTACTTAATGATAATTTGCCAGGTTGAGCAAATCCTTCAGACATTATTCCATTTGGTGCAGTAGCATTATTAGTCATAACATGAAAGGCTGTTAATGGTAGGTTATAATCATTTATATATACTTTTCTATCAGTATTAATTAAAAATACAGATTTGTAATTTGTTCCATTATATTGATTAATGCTAAAAGATGAATTATTAGGATCACCATCGTCATAGCTTGCAATTTCAAAAAAATGGTTAAGATAATTGTTGTTGAATTTTATCCTATTATAGGAACTTGTATTTGATTTTAAGTGAATTGATGGGTATGAATCCAAAGTTGCAGGGTGAGTAATCACCATTCTTCCTTCTGTAGTTGCACTTGGAACTGCATTAATCCATACATCCCCTAAAGTTGAAGTAGTAAGGGCATTGGTATAGGTTGGTCCTGCTGAAACCGTAACACCTTTTGTATGACCGAAAATTGAGCCGTATAATTCTGTCCCATTCCCTAAAAATTTTGCACCTGCCTTTGAATAAGTATTAGACGAAATATTAATAAATGCATCTGCACCCCCAACATTCAAGAAATTAGTTATTGAACTTAAAGTACTGCTTGTAGCAGGTATTCTAAAAGAGTTAAATGTTAAACTGTTTGTGCCAATTGAAGCAATTGTACTTGAGAACGTTAAAACTCCACTACCTCCGTAAATACCACCAGGACTTACTGATACACTTGATATTGAACTGCCATTTTGCATTAACCTTATTGAGTCAGTTGATTGTGATAAACTATAAGTTGATGGAGTCAGTATGTAGGAAGTCATACTTGTATTTGGCGTTACAGTAAAGCTTGCACTACCTGAAATTATTGTTGTTGTAATTGCGGGCAATGTATTAGTAATTACCCCACCAGGTGAAATAGCAATCCCTGTACTTGGTGTGTAAACTGTAGTTGTTGGAGTAGTAATTGTTAAGTTTGGATAAGTACCAACAATACTAGTTATGCCAGAACCTGTAATTGTTGGATTAATAGGTGCTAAAGTATTTGAAATAGTTGTTCCAGAAATATTAATACCAGACCCCGCTGTATAAGTAGTTCCTGAAGTTAATGGAACAGTAGTACTACCAATAGTTAAAACACCTGGAGTAACCGTAAAACTCGAAACTTCATCAGCATATTTTGAATTATATGATTTTTTAGCATAAAAAGAATATGGTACTGTCATAAATTTTTGTTTAACACCAATTGGATTATATAATCCACCATCTAATACAGAAGCTTGATACCAAATATCCCCACCTTCCCAATTAATACCAGAAAAAGAACCACTACCTGAGGATAGAGTACCTCCTCCAATAAAATGGGTAACAATACCTGCTGAGTTCGCGTTTAATATAACTGTTTCAGTGTAAACAGATGTAGATCCTTCAAACAATTCAAATTTCATGTTTACATTTGTACTAGTAGCAATGGCACCTGTACTCGTTCTAATAACTGCTTGGTAGTTTATACTGTCGGGCACAGATTGCCCAAATACACAAACAGAAAATAAAATAAAAATAATGTTAAATATATATTTCATAATTAATGGTTTATTAAAATTTACTAATGTTTAAAAATAGAAAAATTATGGCAAAAACCAAAAAATTAAATCAGATAAAAATGTGATTTTTGCCGATTTAAGGGCTCAATTTTAAGATAAAACTAACTTAATAAATTTTTTAAGGCAATAATTTGCTCAGGTGTACCTAAAACAAAAAGTTTAGCATCAGGTATTATTTTAGTATCAGCACTTGGATTTACAATATATTTTCCATCAGCAGTTTTATACCCAATAATATTTGCCCCCGATTTATTGCGAATTTCTAAATCTTTTAAAGTTTTATGCTTTAATGCATCAGGTATATTATTAAAAGAAATTTCTTCTAAACCAATATTATCACCTCCTTCTGCAGTTATATTATCAATAAATTCCATAACATCTGGTTTCATTACTAATGATGCCATATGCGCACCTCCTACTTTATCGGGCATAATCACATTATTTGCCCCAGCAATTTTTAGTTTGGTATCAGAATTATCTTCGCTTGCGCGTGAAATGATGGTTAAATTTTTATTTAAATTTCTTGCAGTTAAAACAATAAACAAATTGTCAGCATCAATAGGTAAAGTTGTAATTAAGGCTTTAGCCTTCATAATTCCAGCTTTTAGCAATATTTCATCTTGAGTTCCATCACCTAAAACAACTAAATCACTATGTTTATGGTTTAAAGTAGCAGTAAGTTTATTGTCGTTTTCAATAACTACAAAACGTTTATTATGTTTTTTTAAAACTTGAGCAGCTTGCCTTCCGTTTCTCCCGTAACCACATATTATTATGTGATCTGTAAGTTTATCTATTGTTGCATTCAATTTTCTATTCTTATAAAATTCGTTAAACTCACCATCAAAAACAAATTTAGTAATTGATGAAACTGCATAAGCAAATGTACCAAAACTTGTTATAATTAAAAATCCAGTAAAAATTTTTCCAGAATCACTAAGTGGTTGCACTTCTCCATATCCAACTGTTGCAACAGTAATTATGGTCATGTAAATAGCATCAAACCATGTGTAATTATCTATTAAAACATATCCAATTGTTCCTATTAGCCATAATGCTAACATTATTAATAATGGAATAAAGAAGCGGTAATATGATTTTACAACTGAAAACATTTAATCTTGTTATAAGACTATAAAGTTAAAAATAAAATGCTTAGATGTTAAATGTCCCAAACGCTTTTTCTTTTTGAAAAAGTAGGTTTAAAACTTTCTTTATGTTCTAATATAAATGCCATAATAAAATACATTATTACTGGCGAACCAAATGTAAAGAATGATAAATAAATAAAATACATGCGAATATGTGTTGTACGAATGCCGAGTTTTTTGCCCCACCATTCACAAACACCAAAAGCTTGTTCTTCAAACCAAGATATTATTTTGCTTACCATATTTACAAATGTAATAAATATGAACTAACAATTTTAGATTATTTTGCGTTTTTTAGTAAATCTTTACCAATTGCACAGTGAAGACATGCTTTCTTTGAGCAAAATGAATTATACAGTTTAATTAATGCTTGTGTTTCAAAAGCGTTTTTTGGGTTAATACCTAAAAGTTGAAATAATTTTATTTTTGAATTTTGCTCAGCGGAAATTTCACTTAGTAAATTGAGTGCATATTCTTGTAATTCTTGATTTGAATTAAGTTGAGACACAAAAAATAAGAATGGAACTATAGTATTAATTATTATGGTATTAATAGCTGTTTCACCAAGTTTCTTAGTGCTGCTAGCACTCACTGAATCAAATTGGAAATGTGTTTTAAAATATTCGTGTGTTTCTATGTCAAAATAGGCTCTAATTGCTTCTATAGATGGTTTGTTTTCAATAAAATGAAACAGAGATTGTTGCTTAGAGAGTAAGTTCGCCATCTGCGAAATTCGAATTGTAGGGAAATTTACTGGCCTTGTTTTAGAAAATTTCCACATTTCATTTTTTATGGGAACTATAGAATGTTTGTGTTTCAAAAACTCAAATTCATTTTGTAATTGTTTCGGATATTTGTCAGTAAATAATTCATTTAACATTCCAGCGGTTCCAAAGAGCAAAGCTTCTAATTGAGTAATATTATCAGCATATTTTTTGTTTACGTTATATGGTAATGATTTTGCAAGTAATTCAAAAGCCTCATCATTAATTTTAAACCCAAAATTTCTAAATAATAAAATATATAAAGTTTCTTCTAAATTGTTTTTTGTAAACTCAAATAGTGTGTTTATGTAATCAGTTTTATCTTCAAGTCTTGCAATTAACAGTCTATCTAGCCATGAATTTAAAATAAAAGAATCTACCTTAGAAATTGATTTTCCGCAAGCAATTTTACTTTTTGAGGTTTCTAGTTGTTTGTATTTATCTAAAATAGATGGTGCTATTACATCTTTTAAAATTAATACGGGTACATTATGCAAATTGTTTTGTTCTAATTCTGTATCATGTTCATATACAACATGCAAAATTAAATTATCATACGCTTTATTAATTTGATGGTTGTGTTTAAGCCAATCAGACGTTTTAATGTGTATTTCAACATTACCTGCTAATAAAATACCATCAATTTCTATTTTGGAATTAAAAAAATCTGGGCCAGAATTAGAGTTATGTTCACCAATTGAAACAACTTTTATTATTTCTCCTTTTGAACCAATATAATCAGTTTTTTTGGTGAGTTTAAATTTCCAAATGGTATGTAATAAATCTTCGTTCATTGATAAGAATAAACGTACGAAAAATTAATTAATTGAGAAAAATTAGATTTTTAATTTTTGACCAGGGCGTAAAGCTTTATTTTGCTTAATACCATTTTTTTTGCAAATGGCTTTTATAGTGGTATGATTGCGTTGAGCGATTTTACCCAATGTGTCACCTTTTTTCACTTTATAAACTTTACCGTATTTAGATTTAGTTGAAGTTACACGAGTTAAATTCAAATCTTTTTTCTGACGAGTATGTAAAGCTCTTAAATCGTATTTTGTTTCAACATCTGCCTTAGTAAAAGTAACTACATTGTTTTTTAAAACACCTTTTTGAAAATCAACGTAATCTTCTGCATCAATTGCTTGACCTAAATAACGCATTTCAAAATGTAAATGAGAACCAAATGAATGCCCAGTATTTCCACCTAATCCTATAATTTGTCCAGCTTCTACATTTTGACCTGGCTCAACTAATATTTTAGATAAATGCGCATAAACTGTTTCTAGTCCGTTTTTATGACGGATAATAACAACATTGCCATAGCTTCTATTTAACTTGGCAATCCTCACCATTCCATCAAAAGCAGCACCTACAGTATCTCCAGTTTCTAAATCAATATCAGTTCCATAATGTGGACGTTTTTTTCTCCAACCAAATTCAGAAGTTACGTTTCCATTAAAAGGAATTTTAAAACCACAATCAGTTGGCTCTGTAAAAACAATAATTGCAGAATCTTTTTTGAAAGATTGTGTAAATGAATATGGGTGAATAGTTGCAGTATCCCAAGATGCATATAAGTCATTAGAAGGGAAAGCTAATAATGAATCAACTTCTTCGTGTTCTTCATGTTCCTCATCTGTATTTAATAATACAATTGATGGATTAAGTGGAACTCTTGTTGTATCATCTTTTTTAGCATTTTTCTTTTTGCCATCATCATCCTTAAGAGGTTTCTCATCAGGAGAGTTAGTATCAGTAATAAAATTAGAATTTAATAAAACAGTTTTAGGTGTAAATGCACTTCCAGCGAGTGAAAGTGTAGTTAGCACGATTAATATACCTATTTTATTGATTAACATATTTTTTTTACCTGAAGGTTTGCAAACTTAGGTTATTTATTTTACAAAAGCAATGTTAATTGTTGTTAATCTTCTAAAATTTAAGTAATTACAAAATTATTACAATTTTGAGTTTTATTAAAGTGTTGACAAACAGTACTTTAAGTTATTTTGCCATTTCAGAAAAATCTGGAATATTTTTTAAAATACGAGCATTATTGGCATCATTAAATATGCAAATATGTGAAAGTCCGTTACTTAATAATATAAAAGGTACGTTTAAAACTATATTATATCCAAAAACTTGGTTTATGGTGTTTTGATTTAATGGTATTTCTGGAGCTTTACATTCACAAATTAGAATAGGATTTAGGTTAGTATTATATATTACTAAATCAGTTCTTCTTTTGGTGTTATTTAATGTAAGTTGTTTTTCTATTGATATTAATGAAATGGGAACGTTTTTGAAGTTTATAAGATAATGACAAACATTTTGCCTTACCCATTCTTCTGGTGTTAGGTCTACAAACTTTTTTCTTACAATATCAAATATTTGAGTATTGCCTTGTTGGTTTTCTTTATATCGAAAATCAAATGTTGGAAAATTTAGTTTAGGTAAGTTCATTAATCTTTAATACAGGGTTAAAGATAAGGTAAAATAATATTCGGTAATAGATTTAAAATACTTTATAACTTTGTTTCAAATTAGATTATTGAATTATGAAGACTAAAGAAGAAATTGTAACAAATTGGCTACCTCGTTACACTGGTAAAAAAATTGAAGATTTTGGGAAATATATATTATTAACCAATTTTGGAGGATATGTAAAAATGTTTGCAGAGTGGAATAACGTTGAGGTAGAAGGTACAGATAGACCAATGCAAACTGCCACTTGTGATGGAATTACAATTATTAACTTTAGTATGGGTAGCGCAATGGCTGCTACAATAATGGATTTACTTACAGCAATTGATCCAAAGGCTGTTTTGTTTTTGGGTAAATGTGGTGGTTTAAAAAAGAAAAACGAAATTGGCGATTTAATTTTGCCCATAGCTGCAATTAGAGGAGAAGGTACTTCAAATGATTATTTGCCTATTGAAGTTCCCGCTTTACCTTCATTTAATTTACAAAAAGCCATTTCATATACTATTCGTTTAAGTGGTAGAGATTATTGGACAGGTACTGTATACACGACCAATCGCAGAGTTTGGGAACATGATGAGGTGTTTAAAGAATATTTAAGAACTATGCGTGCAATGGCAATTGATATGGAAACTGCTACTATTTTTAGTGTAGGATTTCATAATGAAATTCCTGTTGGTGCTTTATTATTAGTTTCTGATCAACCTATGATACCTGAAGGTGTAAAAACGGAAGAAAGTGATAAAAAAGTAACCACTGATTTTGTTAATGATCATTTAAAAATAGGAATTGATTCTTTAAAAGAGCTTCAAAAAGCAGGTATTTCTGTGAAACATTTAAAGTTCTAGGTGTTTTTTAAAACGCTAAAAATTTGAATTTTATTTTAATGAGGTTTTATATATATAATTGTTTCATTAAAGTTATAAATGTCATTTATATTTAGATTATTAATGGTATTAAATGGAGAAATTTCATTTTCATAATAAAATTTTAAAGTGTAATTACTATGTTTTTCCATAGTTTTAACTTTTAGTAAAAAAGTTCCATTTGTATTAATTTGAATCGGCCCATCAGTTTCATCAGGATAAGCATTTAGTAAGCTAATTTTATTATTTCCTTTTACATTTTCTATTAATTTTAATTTAACAGCTTTGTCAAATGGTTTTTTTGTTGAATCGTTATATATAGTTGCTTTAAATTTATAAGATATAATACTATTTTTTCGACAAGATATCTGAGAAAGTAATATTGTGATTAATAAAATAAGTATATATCGGATTTTCATAATAGTAAGTAAATATTATTAAAAATAAGTTTTTTTAATAATGTGTACAACATGATAAACTTTATAATTTAAATTTTTTTGTAAAGATTAGATTCTTGAAATCTTCTATAAAGTTTAGGCGGTTTAGATTTTATTCTAATTCCAATACTAAAGTTTACTGTGCCATATTTACTAAGGATTGTTAATTGCCTACTATTGTAGTATGAATAATCTGCCGAACCACTTAATAGTATAAAAAAGTTTTTAAAGTTTAATCCTAATGAGGCTCTAGTGTCACCTGAAATTGAACTATAAAATAATTTTTGGGTAGTGTTATTTTCGAGATAATGATAATTACGCCATTGCCATTCTGGTCCAATAACTACTGTTAAGTTTGCAAATAATGCTTTCCAGATGACTATATTTAAACTACCACCACCATAAACGCCAGTTGCAAAAGTGTTAAGTCCATTTATTGATTTGTAATTAGAATAATAATCATTGATTGGTCTTGGAATTAAAGAACTATCTGAATTAATACGATTATAATTAAGACTGGCAACTAAAACAAAACTAAAAGCAGATTTCAGTTGCCTGTAATTACAAGAATACCCAGATTTAAAAGAAAATTTATTAGCATTAGTGAAAAATAAAAATTTAGTTTTATAAGCTATTGAATTTAGATTTGGTAATTGAGTATAAATACCTGTATGCTTAAAATTTGTATCATAAACAGCTGTATTGTTATTATAAAATCCTGAATATTTACGGTAGCTATTTTCTAAAATCCATTTATTCCCACCAATATTTAAAGCTAAATTTTTAAAATTAGTTTTTCCTTTGGTTCTAAGATTGGTTTCAGTTGCTGGACTTTTAAAACCAATTTGAATATTTATTTTATCATAGTTAAACTCTAAGCCAGAAATTAAATTTGCCTCTGATATATAACCTAAATTCGATTTGCCTATAGAATCGGTTACTAATTTTTGTGTAATATCAATGTTGTATTTTTTGTAAGATTGAAAATAGGAAATGATAATTCTGTCCCTATATTTTTTATAATAGGTAGTATCCCAGCCTTTTTTTTGAGCGAGGTTTTGAAAACTTAAAGAGAAAAAGAGTAAGATAAATACAAACCTCATCAAATAATTTAAAACTAAATTTCTTTCAATTATAAAAAATAAAATTCAGTATAAAAAACTATATTTACAGTGATTGAATATTAATACAATATGTTTTAT
>CALMMX010000191.1 GCA_937868545.1 uncultured Bacteroidota bacterium | reverse complement strand
CATCATTTCCTAAAAATAATAACGGAACAGGCTCTGGTTTAAAACTATGCGAAGAAAGATTAAAATTATATAGTCAAAAAATAAACAAAACCTATTCGATTGAGATAATAGATTTAAAAGAAAACAATATTGCATCTGGAACACAAGTAAATTTAACAATACCATTGACTTAAACTAAATGAAACTATGAGAACTATATTAATTGATGACGAGATAACTGCGTGCGAAAATTTAGAGGCATTATTAAAATTAATTAATGCTCCTGTAGAAATAATTGCTAAAATTCATGATGTGGAAACTGCCATAGAAAAAATAGATTCCCTAAATCCAGAATTAATTTTTCTTGATATTCAACTTCCAACAGGCACAGGCTTCTCAATTTTAGAGAAAATTAAAAACAAAAATCAAAATGTAGTATTTGTTACAGCTTATGACGAATACGCCATTAAAGCATTTAAATACTCAGCAATAGATTATTTATTAAAGCCGATTAATATTCAAGATTTAGAAGATACAATAAATAGAGTAAATTCAAAAATTGGGAAAGAAGATCAGTCTGAAAAAGTTAATGCTTTGATATACAACAAATCAGAAAAATTAAAAAAACTTGTAATAAATTCAGAACAAGGATATATTGTAATAGATGTAAACAAAGTGATTAGAGCTCAAAGTTCAGGAAACTACACTGAATTTTATTTAGAGGATGGCACTAAATTTATTTCAAGTAAATTATTAAAAAATTACGATGAAACATTACAATTTCAAGGTTTCTTTAGAGTTCATCGTTCACACTTAATAAATATAAATCACGTTCATTCATATACAAAAGGCATAAAACCAACCTGCACCATGAGCGATGGATGCGTTCTTGAAATATCTAGAGAGAAAAAAGAACAGTTCTTCAACTTTTTAGAACAATAAATCAAATTAATTTTATCCTTAATGGGAAATCCAAAAAAATCATTAAACCTTTTTGATACTACCTTAATTGTAGCAGGTTCTATGATTGGATCAGGAATATTTATTGTAAGTTCAGATATTGCTCGTTCTGTAGGCTCTGCTGGTTGGCTTTTAGTAGTTTGGATCATTTCAGGAATTATTACGCTATTTGCAGCACTTAGTTATGGTGAATTGGCTGGAATGATGCCAAAAGCTGGCGGACAATTTGTTTACATTAAAGAATCCTTTGGTAAACTTACCGCTTTTGTTTATGGTTGGACTGTTTTTTTAGTGATACAAACTGGAGTTATTGCAGCTGTAGCAGTTGCATTTGCGAAATTTACTGGTGTATTTATCCCATTTTTTGAAGAAGGTAGTGTTGTCTTTCAAATTGTGGATTTTAAAATTACTAGTGCACAATTATTAGCTATTACAAGCATCGCACTTCTTACATTTATTAATGCTCGTGGTATTGAAAACGGTAAAGTTATTCAACGTTTTTTTACGTCAGCAAAACTGCTTGCACTTTTTGCATTAATAATTGTTGGAATCTATTATGGTTTTCATAACGAAGTATTTAGTCAAAATATGAGCAACGCTTGGGATGCAAAACAAGTTGTTATAGAAAATAAACTTTTTGTAGGATTTAGTTCATTATCTGGAATGACATTAGCATCCGCAATTGGGGTAGCTATGATAGGTTCTTTGTTTAGCAGTGATGCTTGGAATAATGTTACTTTTATAGCAGGTGAAGTAGAAAATCCAAAAAGAAATATACCATTAGGATTATTTTTTGGCGTAAGCATAGTTACTATAATATATATATTAGCTAATGTTGCATACTTGTGTTTATTGCCCATACAAGGAACTCAAACAGGAACTGTTCTCGAACAAGGAATTATGTTTGCTGATAAAGATAGAGTTGGAACTGCCGCACTTTTTGTAGTTTTTGGTGATATAGCAAAATACTTAATGGCCGCTTTAATAATGGTTTCAACCTTTGGTTGCAACAATGGTCTTATTCTTTCAGGTTCTCGTTTATACCAATCAATGGCAAAAGAAGGTTTATTTTTTAAAAGCTCAACTAAAAATAATAAATATAATGTGCCTCAAAATGCTTTAATCCTACAAGCTATATGGTCATCAGTATTATGCATTAGTGGTTCGTACGGAGATTTATTAGATTACGCTACGTTCTCTTCATTACTATTTTATATAATTACAATAATTGGTCTTTTTGTTTTGCGTAAAAAATTACCAAATGCAGATAGACCCTACAAAGCATTTGGATACCCAGTTATTCCAATTTCATATATTGTATTAACTTCACTAATTTGTATTGATTTACTTGTTTATAAAACATTTAATACTGGTATGGGATTAGTAATAATTGCGTTGGGCATACCTGTATATTTTTTATTTAATCGTAATAATAATGCTACAGAAAATTAAATCATTT
>CALMMX010000190.1 GCA_937868545.1 uncultured Bacteroidota bacterium | reverse complement strand
TTCGCGGTTTGTCTTTGTCGTTGAAAATCCAGAAATTTTCAGTCAATTTATTCAAAATATAAAGAAAACTCTATTGGGTTTGGATCTTGTAATTTTAGGTTTTAATCAAGTTTCATCAATTGATTATTCGCAATCGCAACAACTGAAAATGCTTCATTTATTTCGTAAAAGTCAACCTGCTCGGGTTTAATTCCAGCCTTTTGAATAGCTTTTGGAATTGCTTTAGCCGGAGTCGTTGTAAACCATTCCGGCGCCTGTTGTGCATCAGCATAACTCAGGATTTTAGCAATCGGTTTAAGTCCAAGTGCATCCGCTTTTTCTTTACTCATTAATACTAAAGCAGCTGCTCCGTCATTCATAGTTGAAGCATTAGCAGCAGTTACAGTTCCTTCTTTAGTAAACACAGGTTTTAAAGTTGGGATTTTTTCAAAATTCACATTTTTATATTCCTCATCTTCAGAGAATAATACTGTTCCTTTTTTAGTAACAATTTCAACAGGTACTATTTCATCTGCAAATTTGCCAGCTTTCCATGCGTTCGCAGAACGTGTGTATGATTCGATTGCAAACGCATCTTGTTGTTCACGAGTAAAATTATGTTCTTTTGCGCATAAATCAGCACAATTACCCATTGGCACATTACCATATACATCAGTTAAACCATCCTTTACTAAACCATCAATAACAGATCCATTACCATATTTAGCACCCCAACGGTTATTCTCTAAATAAAATGGCACTTGGCTCATGTTTTCCATACCACCTGCTACTACTATCTCAGCATCACCTAATAATATTGCTTGTGCAGCTAATGAAATAGATTTCATACCACTTGCACATACTTTATTTACTGTTGTACAATTTACCGCATCAGGTAAACCAGCAAATTTTGCTGCTTGTCTAGCGGGAGCTTGGCCTAAATTTGCTTGAATTACAGAGCCCATGAATACTTCATTTACTAAAGCTGGATCTAATTTTATTTTATCCAAAGCGCCTTTAATAGCTATTGCTCCTAATTTTGTAGCTGATACTCCAGCTAAAGTTCCACCAAATGAACCCATAGGAGTTCTCACTGCTGATACAATATATACTTCTTTTGTCATAATATGTTTTATTTTGTCGCCAAATGTAATATTAAGATTGAATAATGATTTGTGATTTGTCTAAATTTGATTAACATTTTTAAAAGTAATTAACAGTTTAGTTTTTTGTTAAAAAAGCGTGTTTATCAAAAAGTGGTTGTTATAGACAATTGGGGGTTTTGGCTATTTAAGATTACAATTTTATTTGTATTTTGAAATTTGTAAATTTTATGAATTTTTGTATTTAAAATGTCATTTCATTAAATTTGGATATACTAAACTAAAAAATCATGATTACAACAAGAAAAATTTTTGTTTGTGTTTTGGCCACTATTGGATCTACATTAATGGCTCAAACAGTTAAAAAAATAAATTCTAAACATGTTGAACAAGCTATTCAAAGTCCAACAGATAATTTAATTAATGGTAGAGGTTGCTTTACACCAGCTCCAAGTGATGAATGGGAAGCAGCTTTACAGCAATTAATTGCAGCTAGAGAAGCAGCTAGTTTAACAGGTGCAAAAGCTTTAGCAAGTTATAATATTCCAGTTGTAATTCATATCATACATGGAGGGCAAGCTTTGGGCACTTATCCAAATATTTCAAATGCACAAGCAGTATCTCAAATAAATGTTTTAAATAACGATTTTGCTGGCACAGGATTAAATGCTACAACGTATCCTTCAACTGCGTTTACTGCTTATGCTACAGCGGCTGGTTTACCAACTGCAAATAAAGATGCATTAGGTCGCCCAAAAATTTCTAATTTTAATATTAGTTTTTGCTTAGCTACAATTAATAAATCTGGTGGAGCAATGTCAGAAATAGGTATAGATCGTGTGAATTTTAATACGTTTACATTAACATCTGGGTATACTAGTAAAGATCCTGCAAATGCAGCATATAGTACTCCTGCAACTTTTCAAAGTTTTATCGATAATATTGTAAAGCCACAAACAATTTGGGATCCTACAAAATACATGAATATATGGACAACTGATGAAAATATTTCAACTGGTTTATTAGGTTTTGCTACCTTTCCTGTTGGAGTAACATTAGCTGGTATTACAGGTTCTGGAACTGCCTCTAATGATGGTTTATGGTGTTGGACAAAAGCCTTTGGAAATACAGGGACTTTGGACCCATCTTATAACAAAGGTAGAACAGCAACTCACGAAATAGGTCATTGGTTAGGAATGCGTCACATTTGGGCGATGGTAGTTGTGCAACTGATTATTGCTTAGATACTCCTCCTGCAGCTGGACCGAATTATTCCTCTACAGGTTATCCATTTCATGCAAATTCATGTACTTCTCCTACAGGTGTTTCAAATACAACTCCTAACGGTGCAAATGGTGAAATGTTCATGAATTTTATGGATTATACTCCAGATGCAACAATGTATATGTTTACTGAAGATCAACGTACTCGTGCACAAACAGTAATGGCAAATGGTACTTATCGTAAATTTTTAGGAACTCATGGTTTATGTTCTGTAGCTTCTGCAACTCCAGCTACAGCAGCTTTTACTATGACAAACTCCGCTTGTACTGGCGCAGTGGTATTACCAACTAATAGCTCTACAGGTAGTCCAGTTCCTACTTATACATGGTCAGCTTCTCCTACTACTGGTGTTTCGTTTAGCCCTTCTTCAACTTCAGCTAACCCTTCAATTACATTTGCAACTAATGGTACTTATGTAATTACCCTGGCTGCGCAAAGTGGAACTACTGCTATAAGTACAAAAACGGTTGGTATTACCATATCTACATGTGCTACTCCTTGCAGTGGTACTTTAACTAATTTTAGAAATGTAGATACTTTAACTATGTATAGAACAGGTACTGGTGCAGGTTGTACTATAAATGGATATGTTGGAGGAAACAATTGTTATGGAGATAAAGAAAAAGCTGAATACTATTCTTCAACTGGATTAGTGGGTACTTCTAAAGTAAATGGTGCAATAGTCTTATTTTTCAGAAGTGGAACTATTGGAACTAAAGGTACTTCAAATATTGTATTTAAAATGTATAATGGAAATAACACAACAGGGCCTTCTGGTGCTGCCTTAGCTTCTTATACCGCTCCATTATCAAGTATCATTGCAACAACGCCAACTACTGGTGTATCTTATTGTGGAAATCCTGGACTTGCATTTAGTACTCCTATAATTTTGCCTTACAGTTTTAATTTTGCATCTCCAGTAAATATTACTAGTGATTTTATTTTATCAGTTACTGTTCCAACAGCTGCTGGTGATACTATTGCAATTATGCAAAATAGTGGAAGTGGTCATACTTTCTCAACAGCTTGGGAAATGCAATCTTCTGGCACTTGGTTTAAATTTAATGATGGAACATCAAATACTTGGCAACAAAATGCTTCTTTAGCAATATTGCCAAAAATAGCTTGTTTAAGTGTTGGTATAACTGATATGAATGGTATTTCTGGCAACTTTGCTGTTTTCCCTAATCCAAGTGAAGGAATATTTAACTTTGCTGTATCAATGCCACAAGCACGCGATTTACAGTTTAATGTTTTAAATAGTATTGGACAAAGTGTATTTACGAAAACAGAAAAATCAATAACTAATTCTGTAATTCCTTTAGATTTAAGTCATTTAGCAAAAGGAATTTATTTTGTAAATATTATTGATTCTACTGGTGATAAAGTAATTAAGAAAATTATTATTCAATAAGTATTAATATATCTTCATTAAAAAATCCCATTCCAATCGGAATGGGATTTTTTTATTTTGATTTAATACGTTTCATTTTTTTAAAGCCATCTTGAATATAACTGTTTTTGTAATTTACTGAAACAGGCTCAGAGGCTGGACTTGGTAAAGTAATATATTGTGGTTTTGAACTAGGAATAATGTAAAATCTGGACTTACCTTGTTCTACAGGTATTAGCAAAGTAAAATCTGGATTAACCCTTTCAAATTGAAAAATTAAGACATCTAATCCTGTATTTTCATTATGATCAAAATTCCATTTTAATAAGGGAGACTCTCGTTTGTATAAATATTGATTAAAAAAGTAATTATAATCTTTGCCAGTAAGTTTATTTACTATTTTAATAAAATCTGATGTTGTTACTATTTTATAGCAATTTTCTTTAAAAAAAGTTTTTAATATACTAAAAAACAGAGTGTCGTTATTTATGTGATTTCTCAATGTGTGCAGCATTACAGCGCCTTTCATATAAACATCACCATCTTTATAGTCAGAATAATAAACATCTTTTGGTCCAATAATTGGCTTTTTGTTTTTTACTAATATAGAATTCCAATAAGTATAATCTATATAAGCTTTATAACCTTTTGTTTTTTCTACAAATAATGCTTCTGCATAGGTTGCAATTCCTTCATGAATCCATAAATCAGAAAAATCAGATACAGATACAGCATTTCCCCACCATTCATGTGCGGTTTCGTGTAAAATAATATAATCGTAAGTTTCATTTTTCTCATTTTTATAGCCATTGCCATACGCAATTGCTGTTTGGTGCTCCATACCAGCAAACGGGCTTTCAACTAGTTTGTAACCGTCTTTAGGCCAAGGGTATTTACCAAATAATTCTTCAAATGTTTTTAATATTCCTTCCACTTGTTTAAAATGATCTAAAGCTTTACTGTAATTATAATCTAAAACATAATGATTTAATATCATGTGTTCGCCATCAATACATGTGTAATCCGCTTGTATAGATTTATACTTTCCAATATACATTGAAATATTGTATGGATTTATAGCATATGATGTTTGCCAAGTAAATGTTTTAAAATTTCCATTGTCAATTACACTAGTAAGTTTTCCATTTGAAACTGCTACTAAATTATTTGGAACAGTATAATGTGTTGTTACACTATCTGGTTCATCACCTAAATAACTTTTTATAGGCAGCCAAACCTGTGCTCCATCTCCTTCGCAAGCTAAAGACACAAATGGGTTTTTGTTTTTATCCTTTTTCCAAACAAATCCACCTTGCCATGGTGCTTTTTTGGCAATTTTAGGTTTTCCATTATAAAATACCGTAATAGATTGTAAACTATCATTAGAAATAAGGTTTACAAATAGTGCAGATAATTTTCTAGTAAATTTTAATGCTGTATGATTTTGCACTATGGAATCAATTTTAAATTGTGGATCCAAATCAATTTGAATAATTGATGTTTTTTTTAATAGTGAAAAATTGGTTTTAACACTTCCTGCTATGCATTTTTCATCAATATTAATTTTTAAATTAATATCATAATGTTTTACATCATAGCAATTTCTATATTCATTGTTATAGCCTAGTAAAGAATCTTTAAGTTGAAATTTTGGATATTTTGAGGCATTCTTGGGAGTTTTGTATTTAAAGTTAAGCCCAATGCTCATGCATCCTCCAAGTATGAAGCAACTTATTAATAACCCAAGTGTATTTATTCTTTTCATTTATGAAAAATACAAATTTGGAGTTAAATATTATCAAATTACTTAATTAGATATATTATAAATAGTGGGTTAAAAATAATTTTGTTATTTGAATTTTATGCTTATAATTGTATCGTCTAACGACAATCTACTAATATCTGTGTAGAAGATTAAAAATTCAAAAAAATTTAATAAAATAAAAACCTTTATATCATTTTCCCATTTTAACTAAACATAGTATGTTTGAAGTATTAGATTTAAGCAGCAGAGCTTTGCCTCAGCTAAAAGACATTTGTAAGCAGTTTAACATTGAAACAAAAGGACTAGGAAAGCCAGAATTAGTTTTGGCAATAGTAGATGCTCAAATGGCTAATCCCGATTTGGCTAATAAAGTAGTGAATGATTTTCCTAAGAAAGAATCTGTTAAAACTGAAAAAGTTGATAAGATTCAAAAAACCGAGAATCTTGCTGAACCAAAAGTTAAAAAACCAAGAATTCAAAAACCATTAACACCAAAAGTAGCTGTTGAAACTACTTTATTTGAATCAGCACCAATTATAACTCCGATAGTAGAAGAAATTACTTCTAAAATTGAAGTAAAAGAAAATGAGCCTGAGGTTAAGGTAATAGAAGAAAAAATTGAAGTAGTTGCGGAAAAAGTTGTACACCAAAAACCACAACATAATCATCCAAACAATAATCCAAATAAAAAGCCTAATCCAAATCAAAATAAGAACCCAAATCAAAACCCCAACCAGAATCCTAATCAAAATCCAAATCAACACAAGCATCCAAATCAAAAGCAAGTAGTTAATAATGCTGAGGTTGAAGTTAAGCAAGTTGTAAATAATGATTTAGCTATTAATATTGAAGCCGAAGAAAAACCTCAAACTATTGATGGAATGGAGCAAGGTGATTCTAAAGCAACTAATGAGAGCGAAAATAAGCAAGTCCCTAAACCAGAAAAAGTATATTATAATTTTGATGGAATAGCAATTGGCGAAGGTGTTTTAGAAATGATGCCTGATGGCTATGGTTTTTTACGCAGTTCTGATTATAATTATTTAAGTTCTCCAGATGATATATATGTTTCACAAGCACAGGTGAAATTATTTGGTTTAAAAACTGGTGATGTTGTTAGAGGTGGTATTAGACCTCCAAAAGACGGAGAAAAATTCTTTCCACTAGTAAAAGTGGATGAAATAAATGGAAGAGAGCCTTCTTATGTGAGAGATAGAGTGCCTTTTGATTATTTAACACCGTTGTTTCCAGATCAAAAATTAAAATTAACTGGGCATCCTACACAAACAAATAGCACACGTATTATTGATATGTTTGCCCCAATTGGTAAAGGCCAACGTGGTTTAATTGTTGCGCAACCAAAAACTGGTAAAACTGTTCTATTAAAAGATATTGCAAATGCAATAGCATATAATCATCCTGAAGTTTATTTAATTATTTTATTAATTGATGAACGACCAGAAGAGGTTACAGACATGGCCCGCAGTGTTAAAGCAGAAGTAGTTTCATCAACTTTTGATGAACCAGCAGAAAAACATGTGAAGATTGCAAATATAGTTTTAGAAAAAGCAAAACGTATGGTAGAATGTGGGCATGATGTAGTAATACTTTTAGATAGTATTACGCGTATGGCTCGTGCTTATAATACTGTAGCCCCTAGTAGTGGTAAGGTTTTATCTGGTGGTGTTGAGGCAAATGCTTTACAAAAACCAAAACGTTTCTTTGGAGCTGCACGTAAAATAGAAAATGGGGGTTCATTAACTATCATAGCAACAGCTTTAACTGAAACTGGATCTAAAATGGATGAGGTTATTTTTGAAGAATTTAAAGGTACAGGAAATATGGAATTGCAATTAGATAGAAAAATTGCTAATCGTCGTATCTTCCCTGCTGTTGATTTATCTGCTTCTAGTACAAGACGTGATGATTTATTATTGAGTAAAGAAACACTTCAACGTTTATGGGTTTTACGTAAACATTTAGCTGATATGAATCCTGTTGAAGCAATGGAGTTTTTATTAAATCAAATAAGTAAAACTCAAACCAACGAAGAATTTTTAATTGGAATGAATCGTTAATTATGAAATGTTAGTTTTTATAAGCAAACAAAATAAAATTATTAATTATGAATATTAAAACTTTCATTTTTCCAATCATTTATAGTACAATAAGTATTTTATCAATTTGTATTGCATTTTATGGTGGCTATAGCAAGTATATTAATAAAGTAAGTATAATTAGTTGGTTATTAATTATTCCTTTTTGCGTAATGGCAATGGTTTATTCAAAAAAGACAATCTTCAATAATTATATTGGAGGAAAAGATGCTGTAAAAGAAGGATTAAAATTTATAGTTTTTAGTTCAATCATTCTTGTTATTTTTCAAGCCATATTTTTTACATTGGATTTTAAAGCATACAAAATTGATTTCATACAAAATTATGGTGTTGATTTAGCAAAAATTCAAATAAAAAGTGGTAACCTAAAAATTACAGATGCTGAAATCCCAAAATTAATTAATAAAGAAATCGCAGAAATTACTTTGTTTAGAGAGTGTACAAGTATTGTGTTTAAAAATTTATTTTTAGGGACAATTACTTCAATAGTTACTGCTGTGTCAATTCGAGGTAAATTTAAAATTTAATATTATTTCTGATTAGTATAATTGTTATACTTGTTTTTTCGCACTGTAACATTTAGAAAAAATAAAATAAATTGTTTTTTAATATTATTCGTGATGGTATTTTTCGTTTTTTAAAATTGAAAAGCCTCTGTATAATTGTTCGCAAAAAAAGAGCCTAATCATTTGATGTGAAAATGTCATATCAGATAAAGAAAGGGTATAATTACAATTTTTTAAGATACTTTGGTCAATTCCAAATGGCCCTCCAATCAAAAACACTAAACGCTTGCAGCCTGATACCATACGCTTATTTAAAAAATCAGCAAACAAGGTTGATTTAAGCTGTTTGCCATTTTCGTCTAAACAAACCAAAAAATCGCCAGGCAAAAAAAGCTTTTCAATTTCAATAGCTTCAGCTTTTTTTTGCTCCTCAAATGGTTTTTGCCTAGCAGATTTAGACATAACTATGGTTTCTGTAGACAAAGAGACGTAGTTTTTTAGGCGGTCTGTATAAATTTTTATACCTTCGTTTAAGTAAGAATCGTTTGTTTTTTCAATTTGAATTAGTAAAATTTTCACTTTTAGGAAATGTTAAATGAATTAGGCATAGTATTTGCAAATAATATATAAATTTACAAAAAAATGAAGTTTTTATCAATATTATTAATTAGCATATTTTCATTATCTTTTTCTTTAAAAGATATTAATGATGATATAACGGTTGCTATTAAGTTAGGTAACACATCCGAATTAGTTAAATTATTTTCTGATAAGGTATCAATAAAGGTTTTAGGGCAAGAAGATTTACTTAGTAAGGCTCAAGCTCAAGCAATAGTTCAAGATTTTTTCAATAGAAATACAGTAAAAAATTACCAAACTGCACACAGTAGTGTTGTTAATGGAGATCAGCAATTTATAACTGGAACTTTAGATACTTCTACAGGAAAATACCGTGTTTCTATTCTTATTCGAGGAAATCTAATTTCACAATTTAGAATTGAGAATGAGTAGTTATTTACAGCTTCATAAAAAGAAAAAAGCAAGGTGTTTTTCTTGCCAAAATAGTTGGTAAA
>CALMMX010000189.1 GCA_937868545.1 uncultured Bacteroidota bacterium | reverse complement strand
CAATTTTAAAACACCAGAAGATAGAACAGAAAACCCATTCTTCTCATTAAATTCGGTTAAAACTCCTGGATTAAGTAATGTTGCTACAGCTCCATAACCTATCTCATTTTTCCGTTTAGTATTTGTTGATGTATAATATGATTCTGGAAGTTTCTTGATTAATTCAACGAAATCAAGAGATATTTCAAAAACTTGCGTATCATCTAATCCATCCATAATAATTTTCCAAATAGGCAAATTTTCAGGCGATTGATTAGATTTCAAAAAATCAGCAAATGCAGTTATATTTGAAATATTCACACTATTTGCATTGATTATACCTCTTAAAATTGCAAAATAATTAGATTCGTATAATACATCTTCAGAGATAAAAATTTTGAGAATGTGTTCATTTTCCTCTTCGGTTAAATTACAATAATCTGGTATCGAAAAGCTAAGCAATATATTCTTTAAATCTTCTCCTTTGTGTGTTGAAAGTATTTGTGCCTTTAATGGTGCATTTTTATAGGCTTTTTGAAATGCAGTAACAAAATCCTCAACAATTGTTTCTCGTGAATTATATTTCTTATCTTTTGATGAAATTAAGTATGTTTTTAAATAATCATAAGTTTCATTAAAATAATCTGGTGTTGCTAAATTTTCTGGGGCATTAAAATGTGAAAACCATGTATAGGCACTTTTAGGATTTTCATCTTTTTGAAAAACAGCTCTAAACCTTGCCAATGAAAGAAAATAGTAGTGTTTTGATTTATCAAAACTTTGGTTTTCAATTGAACTACTTATTTTTCGATGTTCATTTTTACAATCAATAATGTTGGAATTTTCATCAAAAAATTTATTGCTTTTAAAAACATCTTCAATAGTTAAACTATCAGGTGGAGCAAGTTTTATTTCAATATCAAAATAATTTATTAATAATAAATAGCATTGTTTTGTATAATTAGAGTTAATATATAATTGTTTTAAACGTTCATTTAGCGCTTGTTCTTTTGTTAGATTATCAATGAATTTCCCAGTTGTTAAAACAACTTCATAATTAATTAAATTATCATTTGTACCTAAATTAATAATGAAATTTAATTTGTCATATTCTTTGTTTTTAATATGCTCTTCGTTTTCTAGTTGCAGTTTTTTTAACTTTTTTGAACCTACTGTAACTAATTTTTCAGCAATAGAATCACTAATTCCAGTTAATGAAAAAACTGCATTAAAGCTAAATAATAACAATACGGTAACTAATATTTTTTTTATAAAACTATTCATGAATCATTCTTTTTTTAACTACCCTTTTAATTAACTCAATAATACCTTGTGTTTTAACATTAATAGCAATTTGTTGATTGTTTACATTAGCTTGTAATTGTTGTTGAACATAAACTTTATAAGTAAGTTGCCCCACGTACAAATAGTTTCCAATAAAATTTAATTGAGTATCAGTTACAGCATCTTGAGAAAATAAATGAGCAATAGCCGATACATAATAATTTTCATCAGCTTCTTTTAAGGAAATATTTTTTTGCAAAGCCGGGGTTGATAAGGGATTTACATCTTCTATAAAACCAATAAAACCATCATCAAAATTGTTGTCAAGTACAACATTGCTAATATTAGTTTGCTGGCGTTGAGCATCTAGTTCAATTTGTAAATCTTGTTTTTTTTGATTTCTATTATTTTTCAAATTATTTACTATTGAACTTGTATTTTCAGATTTTAATAAACTCATTGCTATTTTCAAAATATTCAATTCATCAGGTGTTAATGGTTGATTTGATCCTGGTAATATCATTCCTCCACTCACAGGTGTAACACTTCCATCACTATTTACAACCCATTGGTTTCCATTGGCATCAGTAATTAATAAGCCTCCATTAATATCATTAGGTATAATGGTTGTTTGTCCGTTACAATCTGTTATTACAACTTGATTATTAGTGTTTACATAAATACTATCAATACAACCATTATATATATAACTATCATCATACACATATTCGTTATTGTCATTATGTTGTTGTAGCCATTTATCAACACCTTTGGTAATTGCATCTACATTTCCTTGCACAACTATTTGGTTATTGTTAACCGTTATATTAGTAAACGTACCAGCAATACCTAATCCGCCAAAAGGCAATAATACTCTACCTTGCCCTGTATATTGTCCGCTTGTGCTTTGTGTATTTTGCAGACTTGTTATTACCATTTCGAACTGTCCAATATTCCATAGCATACCCACAGTTGCTTTTGTTAATGGTTGAAAGCCAGCCATAGTAGGAGGTGGAGCTACATCTTCACAATTAATAATTGGGCTTGGTGGCGTTATAAATGTAACGGTGTTGCTCCATTGCCCAGTGTATCCATCATTTGTGCTTCCGTTTACTTTTGCTTCATATTCAGTTTCTGGCTCTAAATCAAAAATTTTAATTCGTGCATTTGTTGTATTGAGTGGCATCCAATTCCAACTACCGCCTGATTTTCTATATTCTAAATGATAGTTAGTAAATATTGGGATTGAGTCCCAAACCAATTTAGCAGAACGATGAGTTAATGGGGTGGCACCTAAAAATATATCTAAATTACCCATGCCATCGTATTTTGTTCCCCAATTAAATGTGCAAATTTGACTGTAACCATTATTTTTAAATAAATCTCTACTGCTAATATCAATTGCTTTAACTCGCCATACATATTGCATACCTGCAATTAATGGCGTTTCGGTAATGCCATAATTTAAAAATGAAGTATTTATTGTTGTTGTATAAACTGGAGGTAATGTTTGAATTATATTATTGGGAGTTTGTCCATCAGGTCGAACTTCGTATAAATTAAATTCATACTCAGTATTGGCCGCAGAATTTGGCGAAGCCATGTTCATAGGAGTCCAACTAAATAATATATTTTGCGGATTTGTAATTGTTACTGTACTATTACAAATAGGTGTATTTAAGAAAGGTGGGTCACTTAAAACCATCCAACCCATAGCACAACCATCATTACTTACCTTTATTGGATTATTTAAATCATAGGCTGTTACACATATAGTATAATAGCCCTCAGGTAATACTTTTCGTGTTTCGTATTGAGATTTACTTATGCCTGTGAAATCGAGATTATTTGAGTTTAATAAACCTGCTAAATCACCACCACTTAATTGCATTGGTTGTCCAGGAATTAAACTTATTGCACTTGTATAATAGTATGGTTTGCTTTGTATTGTTATACCTTGCCCCTCAATTTTCACTTTTAATCTAACATCATAAACTGGGTAAGTAAAATCATTAAAAAAAAGTAATACCCCAAAATTTTCGTTTCCAGAAGTTGAATAATCTGATAAGTACCCACTAAAAGGGGGCGTTAGTTGGGTAGTAATTTGTACGGGGTAGGTCTGAGCAAAAACAGCCCCTCCCCAACCCTCCCCGAAAGGAAGGGAGCATATAGCAATGTGCAATATGAACGAAAATAATATTTTATAAAGTGTTTTCAAATATTAAAATGTATACCCCAAGTTAAATGTAGTTGTTAATTCATTAAAAGATTTTACTTGTTGTATTGCAGCTAATTTATTAATGTAAGCGCAATTTACACTTAATGTAGGTTTACCTAATTTTTCATTTTTTAATTTTGGATTATAAGCTAAACTAAAACGACTATTAATAACTTTACTATTAGTAAAACCATTATTAATTACTTGATTATAACTACCACCAAGTGTTAAGCGTACTTTATTTTTAGCTATATTTTGGCTAATACTCAAATTTGGTCCAAAATAAATGTTTTTAGTTTTTTGAATGTAACTGTGGTTATAATTAAAACTTAAAGTAGCAGAAGTTTTAGTTGGAGTCCACGCAAAACTATAACCTAAATTACCATTAATTAATTGTGAAGGAACATTGGCAACATTACCAGTTTTATCTCCAGTAGTTTGGAAATTTGTAGCAAACATAATACCTTGTTTAGCTTTCTTTTTACCAAAATTGTAGTTAATACTTGCTGTTGCATTTTGTGTTAGCTGATAAAAATTTAATGTATCAGCAGCTGTTTTAATATAGTATGGGTCGGAAATAGGACGAACATTTGTGTAAGTTGAAAAATTGGAGTACGATGTAGAAAAATTCCATTTTGTATTAGGGGAATAGGTTCCATTAATTGAACCTACCCAACGCTTTGTAGTACTCAATTTACTATTATCTAAATTGTTTTTTTGTAATCCAGTATTAGTTGAAATATTTAATTTACTTTTTAAAAATCTCCAAGCAGTTGATATGGTGTAATTTTCCAAATCATTATTAAAAAAATACGCCCCTAAAGTTTTATAATCTGGGTCAACATGTTCATAATTAAAGCCCACATTAAAAATTTTATGAGTATAGCTCAACGAACTTTTGTAAGCACTAAAAAACTGAACATTGCCAATTTGGTTATTAATAAAAGGTAATTTGTATTTTGAGTTATTAAATGTTCCTTCGGTAGCTAATAAATTTTTATTTAATCCTGATAAGGCATATTCTGCTTCAATTGACCAAAATTTCGCTAATTTAATTTTACCAATAGCACTAATAACGGTATTGGCTTGCGGAGTAATTTGTGTAACTGGTGGATAAAATGGGATTGATTTAATATCATCTTTAGCTGAGAAATATATTAAATGTACCGCAAATTTTTCCCCATCATACCCAATTTTAGCGCCATAACCCATGCGCTTATAGCTCATATCATTATCATTTGAGTTTAAGATATCATATGGTACTGCCTTTTTTAATCTACCATACATAGCAGCTATTTTCCATTTTTTAGGTGTTAGTTCTAAACCACCTCCTAAAAATATATGGCCGGCTAATGTATAATTAGAAAATGTCATACTATTAAAGCCAGCATAACCTTTTATCCACTTATACGTTGGTGTACAATTAGTCATATTAAATGGCTGAGTAAATTTACCTTGATTATTACTATAACTATAATTAAAAGGTAAACTTACATCTAGAACATTAACTGTTAAGTTCCCATTTGCATACCATGTAAATGGTTGTCTGCGAGCATCAATACCATTTGATTGATAAAGTATAGAATTTAAATTTAACCCCCCATGTATTGTTACCATATCTTTTTTACCAATTTTATCTAAATTTTGAGCATGAGTAATCATTACTGTAAAACACATTAAGATTATACATAAAAATTTAAACATGTAAAATACTTAAGACTTTTTAAGCTTAATACTTCCTAATTTTATTTTATGAGAAACACCATCAATTGTGTCGGTATTAAAACAGAAAAAAGCAGTGTATTCTGAAACATAGTTATAATATGTTGGGGGCATGGATTTTGTTTTCCAACTTTTATCATGTATAATTCCTTTTTTGGAATGAAAACTTTTACCATTAATTTTATATATCAAATGTATTGAAACCCCACTTAAGGTATCATTCACAATGTAGGTAAATGGTCCTGTAGTAAAACCGCCCATTCTTATAATTGATATTTCAGGAACTCCTATTGCGAATGTATTTTTACCTACAATTGAATCATAAACATGAGGGCCAGAATAAAAAAGTGTGTCACGTATTTCAGAAGCTACAAAATGTATACTATCATCAATTGTTGCAATCATGTGAGGTAACGTGTCTACTACAGCTGTATCAATAATACAATAAGGGCAGGTTGCACAAGCTGGATTTGTTGGTGAAACGGGTGTTGGTTCTGTAGTTTTATCTTCTTTTTTACAAGCAAAAAAAATGCTTGTGCATGTAGCAATAATTAATAAGAATTTTTTCATAAGAATTTGTGTTTTTTAATTGGATATAATAAATGGTTTTTGTTTAGCATCATATTCTGCAATTACTTTTATAATAAAAGTTCCTGGTGTAACAGGATTAATATTAATTAGCTGATTAAAATAATTGTTATCGTTTATAGTTTGTCTATATTTTTCAATTCCATTAGCATCATAAATAAATAGGGCAAATGTTTGCTTTTTATATAATTTTATTTCCACATTAAATTGTCCGTTGTTTGGATTTGGATAGAGTAAAATGCTTTCGATCCCATTATTATTAAAGCTATTTGCAAAAGCAGAGTCAATTGCGCCAACATGTATGGTTTTTAATTTATTCATTTCACAAGTTCCAAAAAAAGCTTTCAAATTAATTGCAAATGTTCCAGTATCGCTATGTGTAATAATTGGCGAAAATGGGTTTGAGTTATCAATAACGGTGCACGTACTTGGAAATATCCATTGAACCGAATCGGGTCGGGGATTACTAATATCTACAACTACAAATGTATCACTTTTAAACATTTTTGTAGTAATTAAAAAATTAGGTTCTGGGCGCAAACTACTATTATCTATAGTAACAGTAGAAGATGATTGACAACCTAAATTATCTTTAATATTGATAGTATAAGTTGATAATATTAAATTAGGAAAAACATTTGATGACTGATATGTACTTGACCCAATTGCAAATAAATAGGGAGGAATTCCTCCATATGGATATATTTGAATCTGACCAAATGGCGAACTTGGATCACACGGTAAAAAAGTTTTTGAGGAATCTTGCAAAGGGTTAGGTACAAAAACAATTGTTGAATCTTTTCCTATACAGCCAGCATTATCAATAATAGTAACTACATATTTAGTAGTGTCAAATGGAGAAACAGTTATCGAATTTGTAGTGGCACCATTATTCCATATATAATTAAATGAAGGTGTTCCACCAATTGGGTTTACTTGTAAATTTGCAGAACTGCCAAAACATATTGTTGTATCATTACTTAGGTTTAATGCCAAATTTGGTTGATAATTTAAATTTAAAATTCTGATAGATTTACATCCTGTTACTGTATCTAATGCAGTAAATGTATAAGCACCAGGTGTACTTGCAATTGAAGGATTACTCATACCTAAAGTACTTATACCATCCCAAGACAATACGTATTTACTAGATGGAATTGTAGTGCCACTTAAAACAGCTGTGGTATAAGAACAGTTTACAGTTAAACTACTTGTAAATGGAACAATGTAAGGTTTAGTTGAATCAATTGAAACTTTAATTATTTTATTATTAGAACACCCATTTAATGTATTTTTAATTTCAGTAGTATAAAATCCTTGATTTGTGATAGTTGCAGGATTAGATGAAGTGTAACCGCCGCCGCCAATCCAATTTATGGTAATTGGAGTTGCTGTAGAAATAGCATTTAATGAAAAAGATAAAAGAGAACATGTTAATTTAACAGAATCTACATTAGTGGTTATGTTTGGTTTTAAGGTATCAACTATAACTAATAGATTTCGTGATCGAGTACAACCATTAAAAACATCTGTGGCATTTAAAGTGTATGTACCAACCATTGAAACAAAACTAGGATTGGGCAAATCCGAACCAGTTGGTGGTGTCCAAGTAAAAGTTGTACTTATTGAAGGAGAAGTAGCATTTAAAGTTACTAAGGTTGTATCACAGGTAAGGTATTTTAAAAATGGTAATGGATTTATAATTGGTTTTGCAGTATCAGCTAATACCACATAATTAAAAAATGCCTCGCAACCATTTACAGTATCTTTTGCCATAAGTGTGTATGTAGTAGGTAAGTTTACTGCAACTGGATTTGGGCTGTTAATTGGTAATCCTGCACCATTCCAATATAATTTTGCTTTAGGTTCCCCACTAATACCAGTAATGGTTGCTGTAGTTGCGGCACAACTTATTTTTGCACCTATAGTTGAAACTCCTAAACCGTATTTTGGATGCACAGTATCTAATAATAAAGTTACACTTCCAGTATTAGAGCAACCATTAAGTGGGTTAAGTAAATTTAAACTATATGCCATAACACTAATTGGTATAGTAGGAGAATTTGCACTAATTAATGCAGGGTTTGAGGAGGTATAACCATTGCTATTAGTCCAATTGAATATAACGCCAGGCGTTGAAGAACTAGCATTTAAATTAATAGAAGGGTTAGAACAACTAAGTCTGGTATTTGTAACAACTGGCATTAGCAAATTTGGCTTTAATGTGTCAACTGCAACATACGCTGTATCTCTCCAACTACAACCTGTTGCAATTATTGTACTAGATAGAACATAATTACCTTGGGGTTTATTAATTAGAGTTGTACTTAAATTATTATCATAAAAGCCACTTGGCCCATTCCATTCATAAAAAGTGCCAAACGGAGTAATTGCACCATTTAAAGTTGCAAATTTATTATTTGTACAATTTAAAACAGTGTCTCTTCCTGCATTAACTGATGGTAGAGGGTTTACCGTGATTGCAATTGTAACTTGCCGAACAGAAGCATCACAATCAGATACTAATTGCACAGATAATGTTTCAGAAGTGGCAGTTGCGCCAAAATCTAATGTCGCATTATTCCTATTTGGTGTTATTGTAACTCCACTTCCAGTATAATTCCAATTGTAATTATTTACATATGCTGATAATGGTATTGAGTAATTAACACCAAATGTCCTAGCACAAAGTGTGGGTGTAGAAGTTGAAAATGATGACGGTAATTTTGGGATAAGACAATAATTGTAAATTTTGTGATATTCCTGACCTGAATATCCATCCCAGTTAGCAAGACAACTCCAGCATGCCTCAGTTGTAACAGCAACGCTTAGAAAATTTTTAGTCACTAAAAATTTAACTGGAAATTCATAGGAATTATATATATTAGAACCACTTAAAAATTTATAAATGTTTGTACCAATACAATTATTATAATATGTGTGTGTTAAAGTGCTAAAATTTATATCTGTTTCTAAAACTTCATAATGGTATCCTGAGCCCTGAATTTGACCAGTAAAAAATATTTTATCTGCCATTACTGCAATATTATTAAAATATTTAACTGCAATCGTTGAGCTACAAGTTGTTACAAAATTGTATGAGTTATTAGGGAAGCTGTTTATAACATTTCCAACTATTGAATCAACTGAGACAAGTCCTGTTACACTTGAAGTCCCAACAGTTGTATAATCTCCAATTATAAAAATTTTATCGTTGAATAATACCATATCATTTGGTGTAACATTAGTTAATGGATTCCAAGAACTAACGGTACCAGTTAATTTGTTCAATTTTGCAATTCCATTTCTTGAATTACTATTTATAGATGTAAATGTGCCTAGTAAATATATATTTTGTCCAACACCAACAATTTTATTAACACTAGAGTTTAAATTTGGCGAAAAACTTTGTAATACTCCATTTGAGTCTATTAGAGCTATATTGTTTCGTGAAAATCCATTTATGCTGGAAAAAGCTCCTCCTAAATAAATTTTATTATTATCAGAATAAAGGAAATTTATACTTCCTCCAATATTCAATGTAGAAGTATTTAAAGCACTATTTGAAAAATTCACACTTGCAAAATAATTTCTCGGTTGTGAATTTACAGTGTTGAAGTTTCCTGAAAAGAGAACTTTATTACCAATTGATGTAATACAATTTACATTTCCTCCAAATAATGAAGATATATTTGGATTAAATGGTAGTAATGCTCCTGTCGAGGAATTGAATGCTGCTATATAATTTCTTGGAATTCCGCCAACACTACTAAAATTACCCCCAATAAATGTAGTATTTGTTAAAGTATCGTTATGAATACAATAAATGAGCCCATTAATATTTGTAGAATATGAAAAAATAGGCGTAAAGCCTCCTTGAGAAAATCCAAGAAAAGGAGAAAAAAATAGTAAAACTAAAATTATAACGCGCATATTGTAAAAATAATAAAAAAAAGGCAAAATTAAAAAGGAGTAACTTAATTAAACAAATTTCAGATAATGAGGCTAATTAACATTTTGTTAATTTTTAATGCATCGTTAAAAATGAATACAATTATTTAATATTAATTTCTTTCAATGCAATTAATTTTAAAAAGAGATATAATTATAAATTTTAAACAGCTTCTTATGTTTAATTAGAATAAATTATTAGTTTTAAAACAATGAAAATAAGGTTATTTGGATATTTTTTAGTTTTTTCTTTTTTAATGCTTAATTGTAGATTAAATGCTCAACAATTAAACATAGATTCCTGCTTAATCGCATTAAAATCAAGCAAAGAGGATACTAATAAGGTTATTTTATTAAATAGTTTAGCATGGGATATAAGCTATTATAACCTCGCAGAAGGAGCATTTTATTCGGAACAGAGCATTAAATTGGTTGAAAAAAATGGTTATGAGAGATTATATCCGCGAACGTATCATGTGGCTGGCTCAATTTACAATGATATGAGGCTAGAAGCTAAGGCATTAAAATATGAACTATTGGCCTTAAAATATGCTCAAAAATATAATCAAATTAACCAAATACCACTTATTTATAATGGGTTGGGGAATTTGTATAGTGTTAAAAATGAATATAAAACAGCGTTAAGATATTTTTATTTGTCAATTGAAGCACATAAAAAGAATAGGAATAAAAATGACATTTATAGACCTTATAATAATTTGGCCTTCGTTTACTCAAAAATTGGAAATTACGATAGTGCAATTTATTGTATTGAATTATGTGTGGCAAATAATTTGCAAAAAAACGACAAGCGAAGTTTAGTTAATAATTATATGACAATGTCTGAAATATATTTTGACATTAAGAATAAAGAAAAGTGCCTGTTATATTCAAAAATTTCGGTTGAAATGGCTAGGTCGTTAAATGAGAAATTTACTTTAGCGCAAGCCTTATACCCTTTGTGTAATGCTTATTTATTAAATAATAATTCAACTGAGGCTTTAAAAACTATAAATGAATCTATGTCATTGGCTAAGGCAACTGGCGATATACCAACAGTAATGAAGGATTTATTGTTTTTGAGTGAGTATTATGAATCAACTCATAACAATGAAAAAGCACTTTTATTTTATAAGGAATATTCTAGTTATAAAGATAGTACTCTAAATGCTGAAAGTATTGAACAAATAAAAAATGCTGAGGCTAAATTTGAAAATGATAAAAAGCAAGCAGAAATTGAGCTTTTAAGTGAAAAACAGAAATTGAATGAAATTAAAAATGAGAAAAATAGGCTTTATATTTTTCTCGCAATTGCTGGCATAATTGCTTTAGGATTTATTTTGATTTTGCTTGCGCGTAATAATAGGGCAAAACAAAAAATAAATAGCGAATTGGCCACATTTAATGATGAAATTAAAGAACAAAAGAATTTGGTTGATGAAAAAAATAGAGAAATTACTGATAGTATTAATTATGCAAAACGCATTCAACAAAGTGTTTTAACAAGCCATAATTATTTTGAATGTAACACCAAAGATTTCTTCATATTGTTTAAACCAAAAGATATTGTAAGTGGAGATTTTTATTGGGCTATTAGAACTCAAAATAACCGATTATTAATTATGACAGCAGATTGCACAGGACATGGTGTTCCAGGTGCAATTATGAGTATGATGGGAGGTAACTTTTTAAATGAAATTGTAAATGAAAGAAAAGTTGAAAATCCTGGTGAAATTTTAAATCAGTTAAGGAAAGATATTATTAAAACATTGAATCCAGAACATAGTATTGAAGAGAAAAAAGATGGAATGGATTGCACATTATGTAGTTTTGATTTTAATGAAGGTAAATTAAATTATTCTAATGCAAATAATAGTTTTTATATAATTAGAAATAATGAATTAATTATTTCTAAAACTAATAAAATGCCTGTAGGTGCTGGTCATAATAATGATGTATTATTTGAAGAAACAGAAATTGAAATATATAAAAATGATTTAGTAATTATGTTTACTGATGGTTATGCCGATCAGTTTGGGGGACCAAAAGGAAAGAAATTTAAGTATAAGAAATTTGAAGAGTTGTTGGTTGAAAATGCCCATTTACCACTAAAAGACATTAAATTTTTGTTGGATAGAACCATTGAAAGTTGGAAAGGTAATTTAGAGCAAGTGGATGATATTTGTATAGTTGGAGTGAGGATATAAAACAAAAGTCAGTTTTTGCTTGCTTGTTATCCAATAAGATAATTCGTACATTCACATAATAATATTATTCTTATGGCAACAAACACTTTTAATCCTTTTTTATTTTATAGCAATCAATTGCAAACATTATTAGCCAAATCAGCTACTCAAAAAAATCCTGCTTTGTGGCTATATCAAAATGATGCAAGAACTCCTTTGTTTATGTTAGAAGCATTAACAAAGTTACATGATTTGGCATTTGATGAAAAAATATTTTCGAAATGGAATAAACGTTTTAAAAAATTAGAAGATGCACTAGGTCAAATTGATTATGTATTTGTATTTGAGAGAGAGTTCAAAATAAATAAAAAAATATCAAAAGAAGTTGTAAGTTATTTTGACTCTGCGGTTATTTCTCAAGCAGAAAGACTAAACCAGCGTTTATTAAATAAAGAATGGTTAAGTGGTAAACTATTGAATTTTAATGTCAAAATATCAGAGTACACATGTTTATATGACGATGAATATTTAAATGAAATAAGAATTGCTCTTGAAAAAGAGGTAACTAGGATAGAAGTATTTTGTCAAAAATCGAATTTTACGTTTACAAAGTTAGAAGAGGAAGTGCATGAATTGCGCCGTAAGTTACGTTGGATAAGCATATATGCACAAGCTCTTAATGGTTTAATTCAATTAAAGAAATCAACTAAACTAAAAAAATTAAGTATTAATTATTTCACCAAAGAAGTAATAAATTCTCCTTATAATAAATTGCCACAAAGGCCAAAAGGTTTAGCAACTTTAGAATTTGATAGTAATTCATTTTTTGTATTAAGTTATTTAATTAAAACCATTGGTAAATTTAAAGATGATGGCTTAAGACTTGAAGCACTTGCAAATGCTATTGCTGTAACAGAAAATATTACAGCTAAAAAAGCAACAGAAAAGGCCATTAAATTATTAGGATTAAAATCTAATATTGAAACCGAAATTTTAAAAAGTGCTTCGGCTTTAGCAAAAACTGCAATTGAAAAAGATAAAGTATTACAAACTTTAATTGTAAAAAAGGGCTAATTTATAATTTTAGATTTAACAAATAATGTTTAACGACATAGGATGCATTTCTATTGTCAATTCTTCTTTAATAATAAAAGGTTCTCCATCGTAATGAGCAACTAGTTCTCCTTTAAATTGAATTGATATTTTTCTTCCTATATGTGACAACATGTATTTAAAGGTATTTACCTTTTTTGTAATAAGTTTAATGCCAAAAGATAAAATGCTAAATTTTGGAAATGGTTTTAATATACTAATATGAAACAAGCCATCGTCTAATTTTGCAGCAGGGGCAATATAAACATCATTTCCCCATTGCCCAGCATTTGCAATTGTAATTAAAAAAGCATCAGTTGTTAGTTTTATATCATCAATTTGTAATGAGTAATTTTGCGGTGTGTAATTAAAAAATTCTTTAATACTTGTTTTGAAATAAGTTATAAATCCACGTTTAGTACTAGTTGCAAATTTATGAGCAATTAAAGCGTCAAACCCAATGCCCGCCGTGCAAAAAAAATGATTTCCATTAATGGTACCCGAATCAATGGTTTTTGTATTACCCTTAACAATTACATTAAGTGCATTTTTTAAATCCATTGGAATGCCATTACTTCTTGCTAGTCCATTTCCAGAACCTAAAGGCAAAATACCTAATGCCATTGGTGAATTTACTACTGCAGATGCAACCATATTTACAGTTCCATCACCACCACAAGCTATTACATGTGAAAAATTACCTATGCTAATTTTGCTTAATACGCTTTGTACGTCGTGTGCATCTTTCCAAATAATTATTTCATAATTTACTGTTTTGGGTAAATTAGAAATTATAAATTCTTCTATATTTATTTTTTTCTTTACTCCCGCATTGGGGTTAATTATAAATGCATATTTTACTTCCACGTTCAAAAATACAATTATTTAGTTGAGCTAGTAAAGAAAAAATCCTTTAAATAAAATGGTTCACTATATGCTAAATCTTCAAAATCATTTTTTAAAAATTTATTGTAGGCTAATTTCACTAGGTGCTTAGAGCTTGGCATACA
The DNA here is from genome assembly GCA_937868545.1 of uncultured Bacteroidota bacterium. Lineage (GTDB taxonomy): Bacteria > Bacteroidota > Bacteroidia > B-17B0 > Aurantibacillaceae > UBA4416. The sequence goes on along the minus strand of CALMMX010000189.1, from coordinate 2,878 downwards.
ATCTTCAATAAATTTAAATTTAGGATTTGATTCTAATAAAGATTTTGCTTTTGTAATTCCATCTCCAAAAAAATAAACTGCTTTATCGAGTTCAAAAATTGAAATACTTTCTTCTGTTAAAACTAAATTGGAAGGCTTTTTAATTTCATTCAATGCAGAATCATGAATTGCAAAATATACTTCCATTCTTCGTGCATCTATTAATGGGCAATAATAGGCATCTTGCTTTGTTTCAGAAATGATGCTATTACTTAAAGATTTTAAAGTATCAATTTTTATAAGAGGAATATTTAGCGCATAAGACAAGCCTTTTGCAGCAGAAAAACCAATTCTTAATCCAGTATATGAACCAGGACCTGAACTAATTGAAATAGCTGATAAATCATTGATAGTAATGTTACTTTCATTTATTACTTCTTTTATAAATAAATGTAAATTTTCTGCATGAGAATAGCCATCATTCATTTCTTTTGATGAAATTATTCTTTCATTTTCACTAATAGAAACTGAGCAAATGGTAGAAGTAGTTTCAATATGAAGTAGGTAAGCCATTATCTATTTCTTTTCAGAGAATAATTCTTCTTTTGTAACTACTTTTAATTTAGTTCCATTTTTCAATATTTTAGAAACGGCACCATATGGTCCTGAAATTACTTCATCTCCAACGTTTATACCACTTATAATTTCTATATAATCATTGTCTTGCACACCAGTTTTTACAAATACCATTTTTGCCACACCATTTACATTAACAAAAACACACTCTTTTATTTCTTCCTTTTTCTCGTTGATTTTCTTTTCTTTTTCATCAACAACAACAATACTAGGTTCTTCTTGATTATTTACTTCTTTGGTTTTAGTAGTATCAGAACTACGAGTTGTAACTGCTGGAATTGGAATAGTAATAATATTGCTTGCATGCATAGTTTGAATTTCAACACTTGCACTCATACCTGGTCTAAATGGAGCAGGGTTATTTTCAGTAATTAAATCTGCATATGATTCTCTTAAAATTCTAATTTTAACAACAAAGTTTGTTACTTGATCTATTGAAATCCCTGTGGTATTTGCTGAATTAGCAACTTCAGTTACAATTCCTTTAAATTTTTTCCCTAAGTATGCATCCACTTCAATAATTGTTGTGTCATTTTTATGAATTCTAATAATGTCGTTTTCATTAACTTCCACACTCGCTTCCATTTCATTTAAGTTAGCCAGGCGTAAAATTTCTGTTCCTTGTAAGCCTTGCACGCCAACAACACGTTCACCTTTTTCAACATTTAATTTAGAAACCGTACCATCTACTGGCGCATAAATAAAGGTCTTGTCTAAATTTGAATTAGCTTCTTTTAAGCTAGCTTCCATACTTTTAACGTTAAAATCAGCTGCTTTAATACTTTCTGTTAGTCCAGCTACATTGGCTTTCATCGATTCATAATTTGCTTTAGAAATATCAAAATCTTGTTGCGAAATTGCATTTTGATCAAACAATTTTTTATTGCGATTAAAGGTTGCTTCTGCGTTTACCAAATTTGCTTGTGCTTGAGCCAATTGCGCCATAGTAGTTTTTAAATTTGCTTTACTACTATTTACAGTTGCATTTACTCTATCAAATGCACTTTCATAAATATCGGGCTTAATTCTGCAAAGCAAGGTTCCTTTTTTTACTTGTTCCCCTTCTTTTACGTACATTTCAACTACCTCACCCGAAACATCCGAAGTAATTTTTAATTCAGCTTCAGGTTGTATTTTCCCGTTGGCTGAAACGGTTTCAATAATATTACGTTTAATTGCCTTTTCGGTAATTATTTGTGTTGGTTCTTCACCTTTAAAAAATTTTAATATAATTACTATTGTTAACAGTGCTATACAAGTGCCTATAATCCAGTATAATTTTTTCATTGAGTATATTAATTAAAATGTTATTGCTTTTCCTTGGTAATAATCTAAAACTTTAAGTTTAAATACATAATCGTATTTAGCTTGAATAAGATTTCCTTGTGCGGCTTGTAAACGCGTTTTTACACTATTGTAATCAAATGTACTTAATGCACCAACATTGTATTTTTGTTGTGCAGCATTAAATGATAATTCATTAGCATCAACCGATAATTTATTTGCTTTATATTTATTAAAGGACGCACGAGCATCAGCATAGGCTTGTGCAATTGTTTTATATAAATTTTGTTCAATTAAATCTTTGCTATATTTTACACTTAATGAGTTTATTTGAGCATTCTTATAGCCTGTATATGTTTGTAATCCATTAAATATTGGAACAGATAAAGTAAAACCAAAACTTTTGTTTACATTATCTTTAAACTGATCGGCAAATGGTGTTTTAGATGTTACTATTTCAGTTTTTGGCTGATAAACTGCATCTCCTAAAGAAGTATAATAAGGTGTTTGTTCAATACCAATGATATTAATGGCATCTATTTTTTTATTTAATTCAGATGTACCTGTACCTAAGCTTCCTGTTGCACTAATGGTAGGACTAAATCTTCCTTTTGCAATATCTAATGTTTTTGTAGCAGCTTGTAAATTGTAATCAGCAGCTTTAATTGAATGTTGATTTTTTAAGGCCGTTTCATAAATTGTTTGTACAGATAATGCAGTTAAATCTCCACCGTTAATATCAACTACTGGCTTTTCTATGCTAAAGTTTGGAAGTGAATCTAAATTAATTAATTGTTTAAGTCCGAGTAAAGCAATTTGATAGTTGTTATCAGCACTAGTCACATTTACTTCTTCGTTTGCCAGTTGGGCTTGTAAATCAAATATTGCACTTTTTGCTAAAGCGCCTGCATCAACTAATTTTTGTGTTCTTTCAACTTGTTCTTGAGTAATTTTATATTGATTTTTTGTAATTTGATGA
>CALMMX010000188.1 GCA_937868545.1 uncultured Bacteroidota bacterium | reverse complement strand
AAATTGTATGAAAGCTTTAATTATTGAAGACGAACAAAAAAGCAGAGAAATGCTTTCAGAAATATTAAAGAAAAAATACCCACAAATTGCAATTTTGGGGTTGGCAAAAAATGTGACAGAAGCGGTAGAATTAATAAATAAAACAAAACCCAATTTACTGTTTTTAGATATTAGCATGCCAGATGGAACTGGTTTTGATGTTTTAGAAAAAACTCAAGATAAAAAATACGATATAATTTTCACAACAGCTACAGATAAACATGCGTTAAAAGCAATTAAATATAGTGCTTGTGATTATTTGCTAAAGCCTATTGATTTAGATGATTTAGACGCAGCCATAAAACGACTGGAACATAAGCGTTCTATATCTATGCCAAGTATGGATAATCTTCAATTTTTGATTCAAAATTTAAAGCGTACCGATGACAATTATAATAAAATAACACTTCCAACAGGAAATGCATTTGAAGTAGTTTACATTAAAGATATAATTAGATGCGAAGCTGATGGAAGTTATACAAACTTTTTTTTAGTTGGCGGCAAAAAATTAATGGTATCGGCAAGTTTAAAACATTACGAAGATTTATTGCCTGAACACGATTTTATAAGAATTCACCACCATCATTTAGTTAATATGAATCATGTAATTAGGTATTTAAAAGAAGATGGTGGCTATGCAATTATGACGGACAATTCAAAACTTGAAATTAGTAGAAGAAAAAAAGATGCATTTTTAGATAGAATGAATGCTGTTTAAACTTTTATTTTTGACAATAAAAAAAACCTAAATATTTAAATTTAGGATTTTAAAATTGGTTTAATGTTGTTTAATCAATTAACCTATTTTACTTTTTTAATTTTGCCTATAATTTTTCAATATACCAAATACACTACTATAGTTATTTAAACAATTTACTCCAAAAACTTTTTTCTTTTTTATAGGTAATTGTAGCACTAACAAATGTGATATCAACCAAAGGGATTTTTACCCATTCCGCCATAGTACTACCTCTAATAAGTAAATCGGTAGACCCAAATACATTTGTTTTAATTGCAATATTCATGTCATTATTAGATGAATAAATACATTCTATTGCAATTACAAAATCATCATCCACTTCGATATTCTGTGCTGATACATCTAATTCTTGAACTTCGCTTTTACCAATAACTTTCGTAATAACTGGTTCTTTTAAAATATTTTTAGAATTTACAACTTTTATTATTCCAAAAGGAGTTACTACTCGTTCTTTTATACTACCTTCAGTGTAAACATTAATTCTATACATGTATCGTTGGGCTTTAAACATGTTTTAAAGCGTATCTTATCAATAAAGGTTTGCTGTCCTTTTTCAATTTTAATTTTATTCCCAATTTCAACACCTATTGATTTATTTGAAATTCCTTTTTCTTTCTCAATACGTAAAGTTGCTGTATCCTTTATAGCTGAAGAAATATTTACTTTTCCATCGCAAGAAAAAGTACTAACATCTTTATCACCTACAATTTTGGTTTCATATTCATTTGGACGAACGTTAACCGCTGCAAGCTCATAGGAAGACTCGCTTAATAAAAATGAAGCTCCTTTATTTAAACTAATATCTTTTAACTGTCCAAGTTTTATGTATAATGGTTTGTAACCTATAGAAAATATCTGAACAATATCTGTATCATTTTCACTTGATATTTTTAAAGTAAACTCTCCTTGCTCATTACAAACTACACCATATCCTTTACTTGGTATGCCAATGTTAGCAAAAGCAATTGATTGTTTTGATTTTGCATCAATTACAATTCCATTGTAATTTTGGGCCACAGAAATTTTAATAAAGAATAATAAGAAAAAGGAGAGTTTTAATTTTGTCATAAAAAGAATTTAATTAATATTAAAAATAGCATATTTCGTTTAATAAAAGCAATATCTATTTTTTCTTATCAGTATTTATATGAATGCCTTTTTCATCTATTGTTAACTTAGTGTTTTTTGAATCAATTTTAACACCATTGCTATCCAATTTTACTTGAGAATCTTTAGCATTAATATCTACACCATTAACAGTTATTTTAATACCTTTTTCATTATTAGAAGATTCATCATCCGCTTCACTTGTAGAACTGTTTATTTCTTTATCCTCATCTAAACCTTTGCAATCAAGGCATTTCAAGCCATTTTCAGTCATAATCCATCTACGACTAACCATATCTCCATCATAAGTATCTGTTGTGTTATCTACATTATACAACATGTGCTCCATAGATTTATCAAGATAAATAACCTGACCAACAGGTATTTTTAAAATTATTGTTAAATCTTGAAATCTAAATTTATCAATGTTATTAACTCTAAATAAATCGTTAAATACTAAAACACTGTCAGATTGAGAATAGGAATAATCAATTTTCTTTGCTCTATCATTTGCTACTCTTTTATCGCCACCTTTTGCGCCTTTAACTAAAATAATTTCGGGAGTGGTTGATTGAGATTTAATTATTTTTAATTTAGTAACTCCTAATAAATAAGTGTTATTCTTATTTTTACCTAACAAATAGTGATCATTCTTTTGGCGAATATTTACAATGCCTTCCTCATCATCATTAGAACAAATTTCCTCGTAATTAACAGATGTTTCATTCATTTTGAGTACTAAAGTTTGATAGGTATCTATTACTTTAGTTTCTCTCACATTTGTTTCATTCTTAAAATCCTTTACAGTTCTAATTGCTACATAAGCAACCATAAAAAATCCAAATAACCATAAAATACCGGCACTTAAATTTACCCAACGATTAGTGTAATTTACTTTAAATAAAATTTTAACACCACCGTAAATCATCATAATTATTGGTGTTCCTAGAAAAATAGATAAACCTATAATGCCTAAATAAAAATCTTTTCCATCTAATAAAAACAAGTTTATCCATTCACTAGCGCCTAAATCAAAAGAAATAATAGAAACTCCCGAAACAACTCCAAAAAGACCTAAGAAGAAAAACACACCAAAAATCACAAGAAAAATCCCCAAAATTTTCACCAATATTCTACCAATATTCATTAACACGCTTGATAAAAAATCTACTATTTTTTCCACTGCATTTCTGGGCACATCTTTATGATTATTTGCCATGTTTTTAAAATCATCGCCGTATTTTTCCATGCGCTTCTTTAATTGCTCAGCCTCTTCTTTCACTGCTTTAGAAATGTTATTTATATCAGCTTTTTCACCTTTCATTGCTAATTTTTCGGCAGTAGTTTTTGCTTCTGGAATTGCAATCCATAAAATAATATATAACAACACACCAGTACCACCAAACACTAACAATAATGCTAATGCAATACGCAACCACACTGGATCAAATCCAAAGTAATGACCAATTCCAGAACATACACCGCCAATAATCTTGCTATCACCATCTCTATAAACACGTTTTTTAATTGGCTCATCGCTACTTGAGGTTTCAAATTGATTTGTTTCATCTGAACTGCCATTTGATTGTTCACCACCAAACTCTTCCGGTTTTCCCATGCTTTCCATAACAAAATCAACATCGCTCATTAAAACAACTTGTTTAACTGAACTTGTTTTTGATTGTAACATTTCTGCAATACGAGCTTCAATATCACTCATAATTTCGTTACCACCATCTGCTTTACTAAAATAGCCTTTTATGGTTAATATGTATTTACTAAGGGTTTCGTAAGCATCTTCTTCAATATGAAAGATAATGCCACTTATATTTATTGTTACTGTTTTATTCATTGTAATATTTTTAATACGTTAATTTTTATTGATTAGCTTTTTTGAATAGTCTTATTTACTGCATCCACTAATTCATTCCAAGAAAGTTGAAGCTCATTTAAATAAGTTTGACCTATTTCAGTTAAAAAATAATATTTTCTTGGTGGCCCGGATGTGCTTTCTTCCCAACGGTAAGATAATAATCCTGTATTTTTTAATCGTGTTAAAAGCGGATAAAGTGTTCCTTCAACTACTACTAATTTTGTTTCTTTTAATTTCTCAATAATTTCGGTTGGATATGCTTCGCCTTGAGAAAGTATAGAAAGTATGCAGAGTTCGAGAACGCCTTTTCGCATTTGTGCTTTAGCGTTATCTGAGTTTACCATATGTTTAATTTTTTATTTATGTTTAATTTTTTATTTATTCAATTTGCAGTTTCTTATTTATTGAACCGCGACTTCAAAAACATTCTTTTACAAATTGCTCTTTTTAAAACTTTAATCTGCAGGATAAAATGATAAAAAGAATTAGTTTAAGTTTATTTGCCAACTTAATTATTTACTACTTGGCTTCACAAAGATAAGTTAAATATTTAGTACTATGCAACACATAGTACTAAATAAATCTTTAACTATCTGATTTTCAATACCAATAAATTTTTAGGTTAGGACTTAAAAACCCATTATA
>CALMMX010000187.1 GCA_937868545.1 uncultured Bacteroidota bacterium | reverse complement strand
GTACATTGGTAAGCTTGGAGATGGTTCCGCTTTTGATGATGGTATTTATGTACTATTAAAAGAAGTAATGGATAACTCAATAGATGAGTTTATGATGGGGGCTGGAAAACGCATTGATGTTACTGTTAAAGATGGAGTAGTTGGAATTAGAGATTACGGTCGAGGTATTCCTTTAGGAAAAGTTGTAGAAGTTGTTTCTAAAATGAATACAGGTGGAAAATACGATAGCGAAGCCTTTAAAAAATCAATTGGGTTAAATGGGGTTGGTACTAAGGCTGTAAATGCTCTATCTATTCATTTTAGAGTTACTGCTTTTAGAGATGGGCAATGTAAAACTGCTGATTTTAGCTGTGGTAATTTAGTAAAAGAATCAAAACTCGAAAAAACTACCGAAGGAAATGGTACTTATGTAGAGTTTCGTCCGGATGATACTATTTTTAAAAAATACCATTATGTGCATGAGTATATTGATAGAATGCTTTGGAATTATGCCTTTTTAAATACTGGATTAACGCTTCATTTCAATGGCCAAGTTTATAAATCAGATAATGGTTTAAAAGATTTATTAGAAAAAAATATTACTGGCGAAATTATTTATCCTATTATCCATTTAAAGGGTGATGACATTGAATTGGCCATGACTCATAGTAATGAGCATTATTCTGAAGAATATTATAGTTACGTTAATGGGCAATATACAACTCAAGGTGGTACACATCAAGCTGCTTATCGCGAGGCGGTTGTAAAAACGATTAGGGAATTCTTTAAAAAGGATTTTGACCCTACAGATGTAAGAAAATCAATAGTTGCAGCAATATCAGTAAGAGTTCAAGAGCCTGTTTTCGAATCTCAAACTAAAACAAAATTAGGTTCAAATGATGTTGCTCCAGGTGGACAATCAATGCGTTCGTTTGTTCATGATTTTATCAAACAAAATTTAGATAATTACCTGCATAAAAACCCAGAAACTGCTAAAGCAATTGAAGCTAAAATTATTGCAAATGAGCGTGAGCGTAAGGAATTATCAGGTATTCAAAAATTAGCACGCGAACGTGCAAAAAAATCAAACTTACATAACAAAAAATTAAGAGATTGTAGAGTTCATTTTACTGATAGTAAAGATCCTAGAAGCAATGAAACTATGATTTTTATTTGTGAGGGTGATTCGGCAAGTGGTTCTATTACAAAAACACGTGATGTAAATACACAAGCAGTATTTAGTTTAAAAGGAAAACCCTTAAACTCATTTGGACTAGGTAAAAAAGTAGTTTACGAAAACGAAGAGTTTAACTTATTACAAGCAGCATTAAATATTGAAGATGGTTTAGATGAATTGCGTTATAATAATGTAATTATAGCTACCGATGCCGATGTTGATGGAATGCACATTCGATTATTATTACTTACTTTCTTTTTACAATTTTTCCCTGATTTAGTAAAAAATGGACATGTATTTATTTTACAAACGCCGTTATTTAGGGTTAGAAATAAAAAAGAAACAGCATACTGCTATAGTGATATGGAACGCTTGAATGCAATTGCTAAACTTGGTCCAAAACCAGAAATTACACGATTTAAAGGTTTAGGAGAAATATCTCCAGACGAGTTTAAACACTTTATAGGAAAAGATATAAGATTAGAACCAGTTTTATTAGACCAAAAAGCATCTATTCAAGAATTATTAAACTATTATATGGGTAAAAATACCCAAGAACGCCAAGAGTTTATTATAGAAAATTTAAGAGTTGAAAAAGACGTGGAAGAAGAATTGATAAAGTAAAGCTTTAAAAATTTGGGAGCTATTATAGTAAAATAAAAACTTTCATATAATGGATCTTACATTGAATTTACTATACGTTTAATTAAGGTAATACAAAGAAAATTATTAAAATAATTGTATTTATATTATTTTACTTAAGTGTGAATTTTTTTTCAACTTGGTTAAAATAAGTTAAAATCTTAGTATATTTAAATTTTTGGAACAGCAATTGAAATATTAAAAATTAAGAAAAAATAAACAAATAAAATATAAAATCATGAAAACAATTAAACTTTTAGCAATACCAGTAATTGCATTAATGACAACTGTAGTAAGTTGTAAATCTAAAAAACCTGTTTCTGTTGCAAAACAAGAAGGATTAATCGAAATTTCTACTCCTTTTGATTCTAAAGAATACAGAAGTGATGATGAAAATTTCCGCTCAAAACAATCTGGTAAATCACCTGATTTAGCAACAGCTAAAAAAATAGCATACCAAAATGCAAGAGCAGAAATGGCAGCTAATATTAATGCTGTAGTAAAAAGAGTTACAGATCAATATACTAACCAAAGAACAGTTGGTAATGCTCAAGAATTTGAAAATAAATTTGAAGAGTTAGCTCGCGAGGTTGTAAATTTAGAAATGTCAAATGTAAAAGAATTAGGTCAAAAAACGTTTCAAGATCCTTCTGATAAAGCTTATATTGTTTGGATAGCTTTAGAAGCTAATAAAAAAGTGGTTTTTGATAAAATTGATGCAAAATTTACTAGTGATGCTAACTTAAAATTAGTTTACGAAGAA
>CALMMX010000186.1 GCA_937868545.1 uncultured Bacteroidota bacterium | reverse complement strand
AGAGGATCGCTTAGATGCATAGCATGTTAGAAAAAACAGGTTTTCTACTAAAGAATTAGAAGAGTATATAAAACAAATACCAGAGCACTTTCATAATCGAATAATTATACACTCTCATCATAAACTGGCATTAAAATATAATTTAAAAGGTTTTCATTTTACAACTACCCATTTAGATAAAAAATTTAAATTGTGGTGGAATACAAAAATGATTTATTTAAGGAAGCCAAAACTTATTAAATCTATTTCTTATAAGCGCATTGGCGATTTGTATGAACCCGATAAAGTAAAAACAGATTATTGTTTTTTAGGCACCATGTTTAATAACGTATCGGGGCAATTGTATTCGGGCTTTTACCAAGAAACCACCGAAGCAGCTAATAAAAAATCAGGAAAAAAAATAATAGCTCGTGGGGGTATAAACCCTAAAAGTGTTAAACTGGCCTACGAATTGGGCTTTTATGGTGTAGCCCTATATGGTTATTTATGGAAAAGCGACTCTCCTTATGATCATTATATTGAGTTTATTAGGTATTGTAAAGAAAATAATATTCCAATAGAATAATGGGAACTCTTGAGCTACTAGCATTAATTTTTGGGATAACAGGGATTATTTTAACAATAAAAGAATCTATATGGTGTTGGTTGGCAGATATTATTTCGGTTGCCATACAAGGCTATGTGTGTTATAAAGCCAATTTACTTGGTGATAGCTCCTTGCAAATATTTTATTTTATTAGTGGCATTTACGGTTGGGTGTATTGGAAAAAAAACTATTCAAAAAACTTTACGGTTTCCAATATGGGAAACAAAAATTGGGCTTATGTTATTTTGAGCGTAATAATTTTAAGCTTAATTTTGTATCCAATATTAGCCTATTTTAAATCCGATAGGTTAATAATTGAGTCTGTTTTAACAGCTGCCAGCTTAGTTTGCACTTATATGATGGCTAAAAAATGGCTCGAGAATTGGTTTTTTTGGATTTTGATTGATTTAAGTTATGTTTACCTATATTACTTGCAAGGTTTGCATACCATGTCAATCTTATTTATTATTTACAGTTCAATGGCATATTACGGATACTATACATGGAAAAAACAATTAAAAAAATAGCAATACTCGGGGCCGAAAGTACTGGAAAATCAACTCTTTGTGAACAGTTGGCTGCCCATTACAATGGCCAATTTGTACCCGAATTTGCTCGTAGTTATTTTGAAGGAAATGATATTAAAAATTATTCATTAGATGAACTTATTTTAATTGCCAACCACCAACTTGAATTAGAAAAAGATATTGAAGAGACTTCTACTAATTTTTTATTTTGCGATACTAGTCTTATCACTATTAAAATATGGGCTTTAAACCAATTTAATAAAGTACCCCATATTATTTCTCGCTCTATTAAACCCAGCGATTACGATTTGTATTTAATTTGTAATAACGATATTCCTTGGCAAGCTGATGCTTTAAGACAACATCAACATTTAAGAGAACATATTTTTAAATGGAATAAACACGAGCTCCAAAAACTTAGTATAGATTACCACATTGTAAAAGGCTTAGGAGATAAAAGACTTAATAATGCTATTCAAATTATTGATGCTGCATTTGCTAAAGCTCAATAAATTTACTTACAGCTTCAAAAAACAAACTTGGTTGCTCTGCATGTATCCAATGCCCACAATTAGCAATGGTTTCAACTTGAGCATTTAAAAATCTGTTTTTTATATCCGCACAATCTGCATCAGTAATGTAATTCGATTTTTCTCCTCTTAAAAATAAGGAAGATTTATTACTTGTGTAAAAAGGTGTAACAATACTAATTTCTGCAATAAGGTTTGTAATAACACTTAAATTAAAACGCCAAGCCATTTGCTTTGTTTCATCCTCTTTCCAATAAATATTTTTTAGTAAAAATTGTTTAGTTCCAAAATCAGTAATGTACTTACTCATTATTGCTTCGGCATCTTTTCTTGTATTTATCTCCGTAAAATCCACAGCATTTAGTGCTTCTAACACATCGCTGTGATGTGGTTCATAGGCTCTTGGCGCTATATCAACAATTATATTTTTTTTCGAAACTTCGGGATATAAATTTTCAAAAAACAAAAGCGTTTTACCGCCCATGCTATGCCCTAACAAAATAGGATTTTGCAATTTATGAAAATCAATAAATTCTTTTAAATCATGCGCCATTAATTCGTAGGTCCATTCATCGCTATGTGGCGATAGACCATGATTTCTTTGATCTACAGTAAATACATGAAATCCATTCTCTGCAAATCGTTTGGCTAGAGTATTCCAATTATCGCTTTGTCCGAACAAACCGTGTAAAATGATTAATGGTTGTCCTTGTCCAAATTCTCTGTAAGCTAATTGCATGATTTTAAGATTCTAAAATTAATTTACGTAATAAATTCAACGCGTTTACTGCAGTAGATTGTATGTTGCGCATACGGTTATCGCCAAACACAAAATGTTTTACAAGCACCTTATCATTAAAAGCCACGGCAATGTAAGTTGTACCAACAGGTTTATCGGCAGTAGCTCCAGCTGGTCCAGCAATACCGCTTACAGCAATAGCACATTGGCAATTAAATGTGCGTTGAGTTTCTTTAACCATTTGTGTAACACATTCTTCACTTACAGCACCAAGTGTTTCAAAAACGGAATTATCAACTTTTAGTAAATTGTGTTTAAATTCATTGTGGTAAGGTACTATGCATCCATTAAAATAAGCCGAACTACCAGCAATACTGGTTATTAAATGAGAAATATAACCACCTGTACAACTTTCTGCTAAACCTAATTTTAAATTTTTAGATAAGAGTAATTCCCCAACTATCGCTTCTAAGGTTGGTTGCTCTTCTCCATAATTTTCATAACCATAAATGTATTTTTCTATTAATGGTTTTACTTTTTCCGCTTCTGCCTCTACCCTATTTTTTAGTTCCAAAGCATCAATACCCTTGCTGCTCAATCTCAATCTTACCATACCTGTAGATGGCAAATAAGCTAAACCTATATTATGTTGCGCTAAATTATCTTCCCAATCGCTAATTAATTCTGCCAAAGTACTTTCACCAATTCCTTGAGTAAGTATTGTTTTGTGATAAATATAAGGCAACTTGTATTTTTTTTGCAATTCAGGAATCACAAAATCACTTACCATTCCTTGCATTTCATAAGGCACTCCAGGCATTGATATATAATGGACATTATTCTTTTCAATCCACATGCCAGGGGCTGTACCATTTTTATTTCTAATAACTGTGCAGCCAAATGGTACATCAGCTTGCTTTTTATTGATATCAGAAATTTCTTTGTTTCTGTTTTTAAAATAAGCTGTTACATCAGCCAAAACATCTTTATCAGAAACTAAATGCGTATTAAAATACTCGCAAAAAGTTGCTTTTGTTATATCATCTTTTGTAGGACCAAGTCCTCCAGTTATTAAAACCAAATTAGCTCTTTTTCCTGCAGCATCCAATGCATCAATAATGGCTTGCTTTTCATCAGCAACAGAACTCATGTGTACAATACTAATGCCAGCCTTATTAAGGGTTTGAGCCATCCAAACGGCATTGGTATTAACAATTTGTCCTATTAAAATTTCGTTTCCAATGGTTAAAAGTTCTGCATTCATATTATTATGTATTATTTATAATACTACTGTTTTTGATATCACACAAATAATTTGGGCGTTTTCGCTAGCTAATGAATCAATCTTTTGGCTGGCTACTTTGGCACACTTCGACAGGCTCAGTTGCCAAGCTTAGTATACCAAAATGATTTAAACTTCAATCCTTAACGCAAAAATATAAACTAGCAAAAAAGCGTATTACTTCATTACGCGTTCAACGTATTCAATGGTTTCGGTGTTTATTTTTACCTTATCACCAATCATTACAAAAATTGGAACTTGAATATTAATACCACCTTCTACTTCTGCAGTTTTTAAAGTTTTACCTTTAACACCTTCTTCGGTATACACAACATCTAACGTTACGTATTGAGGTAATAAACCAGTTAATGGTTTTTCATTTTCATCAAATCTTATTTTTAACAACATCCCTTCTTGTAAAAATTGAAGGCTATCGCCAAAAATAATTTTTGGAACATGTAATTGGTCATATGATTCTTGATTCATACAAACTAAAAAATCACCTTCTTCAAATAAGTATTGCATTTCTAATTCAGAAACTCTAATAATATCTACTTTTTCACCCGAACGAAAACGGATTTCGGTTTGTTTACCAGTTTCAACGTTTCTACATTTTAATGAATAAATAGCATTTCCTTTTCCAGGAGTAATGTGATCAAAGTCTAATACATTTAATAACTCATTATTGTATCTAATAAAATTTCCGCGCGAAATGTCTGAAGTAGTTGCCATAAAATTAATTTGTTTTAAGGTGGAAAGATACTATCAACAATTGAAATTGCCAACTTTAATAGATTAAAAAACAAGCGGTGTTATTAATACTTATTTTAATTTAAGTCTTGCTGAACTCGATTCAGCATCTATTTATCCGTCCTTCAAATAATTATGGAGTATTGATTTCAAAAAGGTTTAATGAGAATTGAAGTAATAAAAATCTACGGTAGAATTGTTTATTCATATTTATTATTGGTGTTTTTTTCACATTTTATCATACAAAGGAGGTCGCTGAGCTATTGTCGAAGCGTGCGTGGGATTTTTATTTTTCGCAGATATAGCTGTGAAAAAACCGAAGGGATGGCATGAGCGCTTTGTGG
>CALMMX010000185.1 GCA_937868545.1 uncultured Bacteroidota bacterium | reverse complement strand
TTACGATTGTTGCTTTAAAAGTTCTAAATAATAAATTAATGCTAGCTATGCATGAAACAACAATAACATCTGAACCATTTGAAAAATTAGATTTCAAACAAGTTACTGCAAATGAGTATAAAGCAAAATTGCAAAAATTAAACAGCTTATAAAAACTAAAAATATGTCAACAAAATTTAATTTAAATCGACAACCAGTACCTGATGAAGAAATTAATTCACACAAAGATTTTGGAGAATTAGTTAAAGCATTTAAAAAACAAAGTATAAATAAAGCCCGAAGTGACTCCGGTTTTTTAAAAAACAAAAAAATCACCTATTCGGCAGTAATAGCAGGAGCTACAGTTTTATGTACAGTAACCTACTTTTCTGTTTTTAAAAATAACCCCGCAAAACCAAAATCAAATGATAAAATAACTACTAGTAATACAAATCAAAATTCTACAAATACCTTTCTAAACAAGCCAAATACGGCTTTTATTGCACCACCTATTTCCAAAATAAATGTTCCATACCAATCTTATAAAGTTAAAAGCGAACAAGGTGCAGTTATAAAAACTCAATCAAATTCAAAAATTATAGTTCCCAAAAATGCCTTTGTTAATAGCAAGGGCAATACTATTGTTGGAGATGTTGAAATTAAATTTAGAGAATTTCATAACCAAGCAGATATTATTGCTAGTGGTATTCCTATGAAATATGATAGTGCTGGTATACAAACTCATTTAGAAAGTGCTGGTATGATTGATATTAAAGGGTATCAAAACAATGAACCTGTGTTTATTAATCCTAAAAAACAAATTACAGTTGAACTACAATCTGCACAAACTGCTGATAAATTTAATATGTATGTGCTAGATACTATTGCTAAAAACTGGACTTATTTGAATAGAGATAATTCTTTAAAGGGATTAGAGAGACAGAAGGGAGAAAAAGGACATGAGAAACCTAAAACAGAAGTTGATAGCGTAATTAATGAAAATGCAATTACTAAAAAATTACAACAACAATTAAATGCAATTCCTCCAAAAATTGAAACTGAAAAAACGACATACACAAAAAAAGTAAATCAATTGCCAAAAGCTAATGAGCCTTCAAAACCAATAAAAGCAACCCCAGGCAAAGAACAATTTCAATTAGATGTTGATGGAAAAGAATTTCCTGAATTGGCAACTTTTAAAAATATGGTATTTGAGGTTGGTGCTGAAAATAAAAATTATAATTCTAAACTTGCTGATATTACATGGAGCAGTGCCGAAATTAGTGAAGGAACACAAAAAGGTAAAAACTATTTACTTACACTTAAGCTTAGAGATAGAGTAGAAAAATTAATAGTTTATCCAGCACTACTTGGTAAAGAATATGATGCTGCTTTAAAAAATTATGATTCAAAATTTAAAGAGTATCAAACTGTTTTAGCAAAACGATTAGCTGTTGAAAAAAAATTAAAAGAAGAATTTGAGAAAAAGCAAGCTGAGTATTTAGCCGAACAAAAGAAATTATCAGACGATTTGATTAAAGAACGAATTAGAATAAGACAAGAACAAGAACAGCAATTGGCTAATCAATTTAAAAGTATTGGTAACCAACAAAGAGTTACTCGCATATTTCAAGTCTCTAATTTTGGAATTTACAATTCAGATTGCCCTAATTCAATGCCAAAAGGGGAATCGATTAAACCTATATATGTAAATAAAGATGGAAGTTTATTACAAAACATTATGTGTGTTTATTTAATTTGTAATGATAAAAACTTAGTTTATAATTTAAACACTTCTGCAGCTATAAACTATAATCCAAACGAAAAATACAGTTTATGTATTATAGCAAATGGGCAAACCTATATGTGTAATAACGAAACATTCGCAAAAAACACTAGCTCTAAAAACAATAAATTTGAATTAATCGAAATAAATTCGGAAATTGACAATGTAATTGACTTCAAAAAAGCGTTAGGAGTTTAAACATTTAGTATAAAAACATGAAAAAAATTATTTTACTTGCAACAATTGGTTTATTTGGTTTCTCTTTTAATAAAATTAGAAGTTTTGTGCCACCTGGTACTGTACAAATTAACGATAGCCTATTTGCTGATGAATGTGAAATTTCAAATTTTGCATGGCAAGAATACGAATCGTGGGTTTCAACTATTTATGGTCCAAAATCAAAACAACATTTAGCAGTATTGCCAGATACTAGTGTTTGGACAAAAGCTAAATCATTTAATATGCCTTATATGAATCATTACTACAGGCATCCAGCTTATAAAGAATATCCTGTTGTAGGAATTACGTATGAGCAAGCTATTGAATTTTGTAAATGGCGTACAGAAAGGGTAAAGACCTACTTAACAATTAAAAAAGATTTTAAGAATCAAAATTTAGAATATAAACTTCCTACAAAAGAACAATGGGAAAAAATTGCAGAAACCTCGTCTGTATTTTTAACTAATGGAGGATTGGATTTACAAGGAAGGTATAAATTTAATTTTGCAGATGTTACAGATTCAATTGTATATAAACCTGTAGCTAATGAGCTTGCAGATGTTACTGCACCAGTTAAATCATATTTAAAAAATGCTTTCGGTATTTATAATATACTTGGAAATGTTGCAGAAATGTTACAAGAAAAAGGAATATCTAAAGGTGGTGCTTGGAATATGGATCTTGAAAAATGCAGAATAGGAAACGAGGTAAGCTACACTCAAACAGAATCTTGGTTGGGATTTAGATGTATTTGTATTGTAAGAAAATAAAAATTATTTTTTCAATTCGATTTCAAATCCTTTTTTCTTCCAATCATCAAAACCTTTTTCAAGGTTAACTACATGCTTAAAACCATTTGCTTTCATCAAATCGGCACACTCCCCGCTTCTACCGCCACCTGCGCAATAAATTAAATACGTTTTTTTCTTGTCTAATTTTTTTATTTCAGCTTCAGCATTTTTGCCAAAATAATCAATTTGCTTTGCACCTTTAATAAATCCCTTTTTATTCAACTCCTCATTTGTTCTTAAATCAATTAATACGTTCTTCTTATCTTCAATTAATTTTTTAAATGTTGCCGCATCAACATTTTCAATAGTTTGTGCATTGATTAATGATGCTAAAAATAAAGCTAAAATTGTAAGGAACTTTTTCATACTAATATTATTAATTGTTACGTTTTATTAATGCCATATAAAAACCATCATAGCCTTCACTTGGCATTATTGATTTATCTTTTATAAATTCAAATCCAGAATTATTTTTTAAAAAATCATTTACTTGCTCTCTATTTTCACTTGGTAAAATACTACACGTAGAATAAACTAAGTATCCACCTTTTTTTGTCATGATGCTATAATCATTCAAGATTTTCTTTTGAATAGCTTTAGTCCTATCTATAAAATCCACATCTAATTTCCATTTAGCGTCTGGATTTCTTTTTATAACACCTAATCCACTACATGGTACATCTAATAATAATCTATCAGCCGTATTTTCTAATCGTTTTATAGTTTTATTACTTTCAATTAAACGAGGCTCAACATTGCTTGCAGTTGCTCTTCGAGCTCTTTTCTTTAATTCATCTAATTTCCATTGAGTTATATCCATAGAAATAATTCGTCCTTTGTTTTGCATTAATGCAGCTAAATGCAAGGTTTTACCACCTCCACCAGCACATGCATCAATCACACGCATACCAGGTTCAACTTCTAAAAACTCAGATATAGCTTGCGAGCCAGCATCTTGCAATTCAAATAAACCCAATTTAAATAATTCATTTGCAAAAACATTTTGACGCTCTCTGAGTATTAATGCATCATTAAAATCAGGCGTTGCATCAACTTCTATTTCTTTTTCAGCTAAATGTTTAATTAAAATTTCCTTTTTAGTTTTTAAAGTATTTACACGCAAAACAACTTTTGCTTGATGATTAAGCGCTTTAGCTTCTGTTTCCCATTGAGCAGCTCCTAATTCTTTAGAGCATAAATCCCATAACCAATCAGGATAAGATTGCAGCACAGCTTGGTTGTTTAGAGCTTTTTGAGCATCTAAAATCGCTTTTTCATTTAAATCTTTAAATTCTCTTTCGGGTGGAAGATGAATGTGTTTTAAAATAAAATGGGCGCCTAATATTTCCCAATAATTATCTGCGTTTTTTGTGAGATGATTTAATAATCGGTAATTACGAACTATGTCATACGTAGTTTCAGCTACAAATCTTCTATCTCTTCCACCAAACTTAGAATTTTCTTTCAGAGTTTTTTCAATAACCTTATCAGCATAT
>CALMMX010000184.1 GCA_937868545.1 uncultured Bacteroidota bacterium | reverse complement strand
TGCCAACTGGTTCTATTTTATATTCTACTTTTTCACCAACTTTTACTGCAGATAATCGTTTAGAAACATTTACAATACCTGCCTCAGCATTGGTAACAGGTTCAAATTTAATAGCAGTGGAAGTTCATCAAGAGTCTTTTGGCAGTTCTGATATGAGTTTTGATTTGCAATTAACATCTCCGCCACCAGTTAGTACTTCAGGTTTATATATTAATGAATTAATGGCTTCTAATACAACTGGAACAGTTGATGCAACTGGTAAACACGAAGATTGGATTGAAATATATAATTCAGGTTCTAGTTCTGTGAATTTATTAAATTATTATATAAGTGATAATATGCTTATGCCTATGAAGCATAAGTTAACAGGTTCAGCAACAGATTTTGTAATACCATCAAATGGCTTTTTATTATTATG
Source organism: uncultured Bacteroidota bacterium (assembly GCA_937868545.1). Lineage (GTDB taxonomy): Bacteria > Bacteroidota > Bacteroidia > B-17B0 > Aurantibacillaceae > UBA4416. The sequence goes on along the minus strand of CALMMX010000184.1, from coordinate 4,872 downwards.
GGCAAGTAGTGATGTGACAAGAGGTGCAAAACATTTGAACTTTTCATTATCAGCTTCAGGAGAAAGTGTAAAACTTACTGCTCCTGATGGAGTAACAAAGTTAGATAGTGTAACTTATGGTGCTTTAACTCAGAATGTTGCTTATGGCTGTCAATCAGATGGTGTGCCTACATATAAGTTTTTTATTAATGGAACACCAAATGCATCAAATAATTCTGCAACATCTTATTTAGGAATTGCAAGTGCTCCAGCTTTTTCTCAACCTGCGGGTTTTTATCCAGCTAATTTTAATTTAGCTATAACAGGTGATGCTGGCGCACAAATTTATTATTCACTTGATGGTACAGAGCCTGATTTAGCTTCTGTAACTCCAGTATCATATAATTATAAAAATCGTTATCCAATAAATTCAGGTGAAACACCTTTTCCAATTCAATCAAAAACTATTAGATCGTATTTATATGCTTCTCCAATTTTAGTTAAAGATGCAACCATGAATCCAAATAATATTTCTATAATGGCTTCAACATGGTCAAATTTAGACCCTGCACCTTATATGCCAGGTAGCCCAGGTAACCCAAATGTAAATAATAAAAAAGGAATGGTGGTAAAGGCAAGAGCTTATAAAACTGGCTACATCCCTAGTGAAATTGTTACAAATAGTTATTTTGTTACACCAACAGGTGTAAATACATACAGTATTCCAGTTGTTTCTCTAAGTACAAATGAGAAAAATTTGTTTGAGTATAATACAGGTACATTTACACCAGGTAAATATTTTGATGATAATTATTCAACTATGACAAGACCATGGTTTTGGGGTCCTATGTTAGATAATCCTCAAGTTTCACAAATTAAACCAATAACAGTTGAATTTTTTGAAGGAAATCAAGCAGCTCGCCAGATGGAAACAGACGCTGAATATGGCATTACAGGTTCAATTTCTACCACAATGTCTAAGCGTTCTATGTCAATTTCTTTTAAAGATATTTATGGTCAAGCAGATTTTAATTATCCTTTATTTAATAGATTTGGTAATACAAAAAGGGATTTTAAACAAATTTCATTTAGGAATTTTTCAAATGATAAGTCAAAAATAATTGATATGACTAATCAACATATTACCCGTTATATGAAATTTGATAATCAAGATAATCAACCTGCTGCTGTGTTTTTAAATGGTGAATATTGGGGTTTGTATGATCTTAAGGAAAGATTTAATTCTGGCTATTTTAAACAAGTGTATGGTTTAGAAGACACTGAAGTTGATGTTTTAAAGAAACAAAGTTCAGGTGGAAGTGGTCCTGAGTATGCTCAAGAAGGTGATACACTTAATTTCTCAGCTCTTAAAAGTTATATCAATACTACAAACTTAACTATACCTGCAAATTGGACATATGTTCAAACTCAAGTAGATATTGAAAATTTTATTGATTATATTATTGCTAATGTGTTTATAAATAATGATGATTGTTTTGAAAATAACACTTCCATGTTTAGAAAAAGAGTTAGTTATAATCCATTAATGCCATATGGTCATGATGGTAGATGGAGATGGTACATGTATAGTACTGAAGGAACTCACTTAAATCATACTGGTACACGTGTTGATAATAATTTAGCAGAGGTTCTTAATCCAAGTTCTACTATATATGGCTCAAATGCTACTCTATTATTTTTAAGAAAGTTTATGGTAAATAATGATTTTAAAAAATTATTTATTAATCGTTTTGCAGATATGTTAAATACTTCTTTTCAACCTTCAATAACTAATCAAATTATTCAAGATTATTTAGATATGTTAACTCCATATATGAACGAAGAAATTAATAGATGGAGAATTACAGGTGGTTCTGCAACACCTAATATGCAAGGAAATTGGGATTGGTTTAATCCAATGAGTTATTCTGATTGGAATACAGAGACAGTAAATAGAAAAACATACATTTCTAACAGACAAGCATCTAGTAGAACATATATTGATGGTCAGTTTTCTTTGAGTGGAACTCGTGATTTAACTATTGATGTAAGCCAAACAACTGCTGGTGTTGAGCATGGTTATGTTCATTTAAATACAATTGATTTATTATCTTCTACTCATGGTGTTGTTCCTATAAATGTATTCCCTTGGTCAGGTAAATATTTTAGAAATGTACCTGTTACATTAAAAGCAATTCCATTTCCAGGATATAAATTTTCTCATTGGGAAGTTAGTGGCGTTTCATATGCAACTACTGATACTATTACAAGGTATGTAAGTACAACTCCTCCAAATATTTCAAATATTAAAGCAATTTTTGTTGTAGATAATACTCCAACATGTAATAATTATATGATGCAATATTGGGATTTCAATTTATTGCCATCAGGGGCATTAACTTCAATTAATTCTTCTTCTGCTGCTGTTAGCACTGGAACAATTGAATTAGTTGGAACTGGAAGTGGAACAATGGTAAGAACCTCTTTAACAGATGGAACCTCCTTAAATGCTTTAGGCACAACACCTGCTGTTCGTGGTTTAGAATTAAACAATCCTACAGCTACTAAGGAACTTGTTATCAAATCTCCAAGTACTGGATTTAAAAATATTTCTATTTCATATGCTACTACTCGTAGTTTAAATGGTGCTGAACAGCAAAGATTATATTATTCAACAGATGTTGCTCATGCAACTTGGACGGCTTTAAGCCCAATTTATGTTCCTAATACTGATTATGGGGTTTATAAATATGGAATCACATCTTCATCCGCTGAAAACAATCCTAATCTTTGGTTCAAAATAGTATTTACAGGGCCATCAACTAGCGGTGCAGATGGTAATAATAGATTTGATAATATTTTGGTTACTGGTAGTAGAATGAATATTATAAATGCTGGTGTTTGTACTGGTGGTTCTTATGTTTTTGGAACAGCAACAATTACAACAGCAGGTGTTTATACAAGAACAGTTACAAATTCAGCTGGTTGTGATTCAACTATTGTTTTAAATTTTTCAGTAACTCCAGTTCCAACAGCATCAATAACTCAAGCAGGAGCAACTTTTAATTCTAATGTGATTTCTTCTGCAACTTACCAATGGCAAAATTGTACAACAGGAACTCCAATTGCTGGTGAAGTATATTCTTCATTTACTCCTAGTGTTAATGGTACTTATGGTGTAATAATAACAAACGGAGGTTGTTCTTCCAATTTATCTAATTGCATTACTATAAATAATGTCAGTGTTAATGAACTTGAAGGTGATGGTTATATTACAATTTATCCAAATCCAACAGAAACTAGCTTAAAAGTTAATTTTTCGAATTTGGATAAAAATAAAGAATTTAGTATAATTAATGTTTTGGGTGAAGTGGTTATTAAAGGAATGTTGACTACAGAAGTAACAGAAATAAATGTTTCTAGTTTATTATCTGGTACTTATTTTTTAATAATTGACAATAAAAACCGAACAAAATTTGCGATTGCAAAGTAATTTAAAATTTAGAATTAATTATGAAGATGAGAAAGCTGAAATTATTTGCCGGATTTATATTAGTATTTTTATTAAGTACTTTAAAATTAAGTGCTCAATTTAGAATAGATTATATTTCAGAGGGAGGTGTTACATTTTATGCACGAGGAACAACCTCTCCTGTTAATATATTTGCATGTGAATCTTTTTCTGGTTCTGGTTCATTTGCATTGGCAGGGCAACTTCATATGATAATTAATGGAGTTCCTCATTTGATACCAACAGTAGTTTTGCCACTTTTTGGTGATGGTTTTTTGGCTAATTATTCAATTCCTTCTGGGGTTAGAATGGTAGGTGGTACTACATATTCCTTAAGATATACACCTCCTTCGTCATGTTCAGCCACAATATATTCTACTCCTACTTATACTGTAAAGAATGAATATTTTATAAATTATGCTAGTACTGCACCATGTTTAAGTGCCATAACTTTTACTCCAAATCATTTTAATTATTTAGATTTTATGGTTAGTAATGATATTTCTTCTAGTATGTCTCCATGTGAGATTAAAATAAATGGCATTGGAATAAATGAAGGAGCAGGTGCAGGGCAATTCACAAAGGCAGTAGGTAGAGTTAATTCTATTGTTGGAGGAACAGTAACCATTCCTGCAGCAGCTGGTACTTACTCTACTTCATATTATAATTCATTAATAAGTTCTGCTAGCACTACAACTTATAGTTCAAAAACATTAGTTAATCCTGAAAATATTTATGAGCACATTAGAATGGGGCCAATGTTTTTAATTTCTAATAGTAATGGAAGTAGTCCTGCTCAATACGAATATTCAAATAACTTTAGTGGAGCATTTCAGGTTCCCATTGCTGGTCATATTCCAACAAATGGTGATGTAATGAGTATCGTAAGTTCTGCTTCTCATTATTCTCTTTTTATTAATTCTTCAATGGTTTATTCATATCCAAAAACCTTTACATTAACCTCCAGTTTAGGAACTATTACACCATCACTTGCAATACCTGGCCAAAGTGTATTATGGTCCTTACCAACAAATACTACATCTGCTGCAATTGTTGATACAATTAAATCTGTAAATGGCACCATAACTTATGTTGATACATATACTATTTATCCAGTTCCCACTTTTACATCGCCAGTTTTTAGTGCCACAACCATTTGTAGCGGTACACCATTAAATATAAATTTAGGTAGCGCAATTTCTACTACATACAGTTGGTCTGCAACTAATAATAGTAATACAACAGGAGAAAGTACTACTATACAAGTTTCACCAGTTATAAATAATACAATTACAAATACTAGTATTTCTTCTCAAAATTTAGTGTATACTATAACTCCTCAAAGTTCTTTAGCTGGGGGATGCTTAGGTACAGCTAAAATT
>CALMMX010000183.1 GCA_937868545.1 uncultured Bacteroidota bacterium | reverse complement strand
TTATTGAAAGTAGTGATAAAGATTTTTATTATGCAGGAGATACAGCTCTAACTTATGATATGAAACTAATTGGTGAATACAGAAAAATTGATTTTGCTTTCTTACCAATTGGCGATAATTTTACTATGGGTATTGATAATGCCATTATTTGTACGAAGTTCATTAATTGTCACGATATTATAGGTATGCACTTTGACACTTTTGGATACATAAAAATTGATAAGGATGAAGCAATTAAAAAATTTGAAAATACAGGGAATAAATTAACTCTAATGGCAATTGGTGAAACATTAGTGAAATAAAAGCCTCACAATTGGCTCTACAAAAGAGTGATTTTTAAAAGTGAAAAAACAATAAAGTAAAATAATATTAAGCTCTAAAATTTACCCTTTGGAAAATTAGATGAGCTCAGAAATAAATAATAAAGTATGGGAAAAATAATTGCAATTGCGAATCAAAAAGGTGGTGTTGGAAAAACAACCTCAGCAATAAATCTTGCAGCAGCATTAGCAGTGCTAGAATATAAAACATTGTTAGTAGACGCCGATCCTCAAGCAAATTCAACTTCAGGAGTTGGTATTGACCCTAAAGAGGTAAAGGCAGGACTATATGAATGTATCATTGGTGATAAAAATCCAAAAGACGTTATTGTAGAAACCGAAACTCCAAACTTATTTTTACTACCAACAAATACTGATTTAGTTGCTATTGAGCTTGAAATTGTAAATCTTCCTGAAAGAGATTATATGATGAAAGCAGCCTTAGATAAAGTTAAAGGTGAATATGATTTTATTATAATTGATTGTTGTCCTTCGCTAGGATTAACAGTAATTAACTCCTTAGCAGCTTCTGACAGTGTTATTATTCCAGTACAATGCGAATATTTTGCATTAGAAGGTATGGGTAAATTATTACAAACTATTAAACTAATACAAGAACATATTAATACAAATTTAGATATTGAAGGTGTATTATTAACAATGTACGATCCTCGTTTAAAACTTGCTAATCAAGTTGTAGAAGAAGTTAAAATGCATTTCCAAAATATGGTATTTAATACTATCATTCAACGTAATGTAAAATTAGCTGAAGCTCCTAGCCATGGCAAAACTATTATAATGCATGATGCAATAGGAAAAGGATCCGTAAATTATTTAAACTTAGCACGTGAGATTTTACAACGTAATGGATTAACCAAAATATCTGACGAAAATAGAACAATGTCTTTTACGGAAGAAGAGTCGGATTTTAATGAAGATTAAAAAAACAAAGCAGTGCATTTAGTAAGAAATATCTAATTGCTAAACGCCTTTTACAATAAACTATAAAGAAATGAGCAAACAAAATAAACCAGCATTAGGAAGAGGATTAAGTGCATTGTTAGAAAATGCTAAAACTGATATTACTACTAAGCAATCGGGAGATTCAACACCAGTAGTTGGAACCATTGCATTAATTAAAATTAAAGATATTGATACTAACCCTTTTCAACCACGTACAAATTTTGAAGAGACTGCTTTACAAGAATTATCAGAATCAATAAAGCAACATGGTATTATACAACCTATTACAGTTCGTAAACTTGGGTATGATAAATACCAACTTATATCTGGGGAAAGACGTTTTAGAGCATCTCAATTAGCAAATCTCTTAGAAATTCCAGCTTATATTAGAGTGGCTAATGATCAGGCGATGCTTGAAATGGGGCTTATTGAAAATATACAACGTGAAGATTTAGATCCTATAGAAATTTCTTTAAGCTACAAACGTTTAATTGATGAATGTAATTTAACACAAGAACAATTAGGAGAAAAAGTAAATAAACAACGTAGTACTGTTACTAATTTTTTACGATTATTAAAACTACCTGCTGTTATTCAAAAAGCGCTTCGCGATAAAGAAATTACAATGGGACATGCTCGTGCATTATTAGGCATTGAAAACGAAGATAAACAATTAGCTATATTTGCAATGGCTATTGAAAATGAATTATCTGTTCGTCAGGTTGAAGAATTAACAAGAGATGAGAAATTAAACTTTAAACCTAAAACCACTCGTATAGAAAAACCATTAACTATTGAGGATAAACAAATCAGTAAAAAACTAGAAAAAATATTTAATAAATCAGTTGAGTTTAAACGTAGCGTAAAAGGCACTGGTACTCTTAAGTTGAGCTTTAGCAATGATACTGAGCTAACACACATTTTATCATTTTTTGACATAAATTAACTAACCATTCATCATACTATAAAGTTAAATTATGATTAGTGACTTATTTTTATAAAGTGAGATTTTTATTTACATATTTCTTTATAGCATTAATTTTAAGCACAAGTTATACATTTGCTCAAACTCAAGATAGCACCCAAATGAGTAAGGGTGAAAAAAAAGCGATCTATTCTTCAGCCCGCAAAGCAACATTAATGAGTGCTTGCCTTCCTGGATTAGGGCAAATTTATAATAAAAAATATTGGAAAGCTCCTGTAATTTATGTTGCACTTGGTGGTTTATCTTATTGGGGAATAAGTAATCATAATAAATATTCATACTATAGTAAAAATTTAAGGGCAGAAAATGATGAAGATGCTTCAACCATTAACGATTCAAAATACTCATCGGACCAATTAATTACTCAAAAACGATATTATAGGAAATTCAGAGATATCGCTATTATGGCTGGGGCACTTGTTTATTTAGTAAATATTATTGATGCCAATGTAGATGCTCATTTAAAAACATTTGATGTAAGCGACGATTTAAGTTTACAAATAAAACCTTATTCGGCTATAGGATACAATAATAAATTACAAACTGGTTTAACTCTGAATTTTACTTTTAAATAAAATGAATATTGCATTATTAGGATATGGAAAAATGGGTAAAGAAATTGAAAAAATTGCTTTACAAAGAGGACATACAATAGTATTAAAAGTAAATAAATTAAATGCAAACACATACACACTTGAGGAATTAAAACAAGCAGATGTTGCCATAGAATTTAGTACACCACATACCGTTTTAAATAATATTAAAAACTGTTTTGAGGCTAAAGTACCTGTAGTTATAGGCACAACAGGCTGGTACGATTCATTTATTGAAATTGAAAAAAAATGTCAATTAAAAAATGGAACCTTTTTCCATGCAACCAATTTTAGTTTAGGGGTAAACATTTTCATGAAAGTAAATTCTTACCTGGCCGAATTAATGAATAAATACACAAGCTATAATGTTGAGATGGAGGAAATTCACCACATTCATAAACTTGATAAACCTAGCGGAACTGCCATAACACTTGCTAATCAGGTAATAGCAAAATTAGATCGAAAAACAAATTGGAGCATTACTTCAAAAGATGAAAACACATTGTTTATAGAAGATAAGAGAGAAGGAGAAGTTCCAGGAACTCATATCATAAAATACAAATCAGAAGTAGATGACATTGAAATAATGCACAAAGCTCATAATCGTTCTGGCTTTGCATTAGGAGCTGTAATAGCAGCTGAGTTTTTAAAAGGTAAAAATGGTATATTTACAATGACAGATTTAATGTAAATTTTGTAAAATTATTTAAACTAAACACAACACATACAACAAACATATATATGGGAAACATCATTTTTTTAATACTTGTTTTAATTTCATTTATTGGCTTATATAAAATTTTTGAAAAAGCAGGAGTTGCGCCTTGGAAAGCCTTAATTCCTATTTATAATTTTTGGGAAGTGGGCAAACTAATAAATAGACCAAAATGGTGGGCATTTATAATGATTGTACCGGGCGTGAATTTAATAATGTACGGTGTATATGGTTTTCATTTAGCTCGAGCATTTAAAAAGCGCATGACTAATGATTTGGTTTATGCTGCTCTTATGCCCTATTTATATTTTGCTTATTTAGGTTTTAGTAAAGACGTTAAATATTTTGGTGTAGCTGATATAAAATCAGAATCTTCGATTGTTAAAAACTGGTTAGACCCAATTATATTTGCAGTAGTTGCTGCTTCTATTATTCGTGGCTTTTTCTTTGAAGCGTTTACAATTCCTACTTCATCATTAGAAAAATCATTAATGGTAGGTGATTTTTTATTTGTAAATAAAGTATGTTATGGCGCTAAAGTACCACAAACACCAATAGCATTTCCTTTTGCTCATCACACTTTGCCATTTACTACCGAAACAAAATCGTATTTAGAGTGGATTAAAATTCCTTACTTCCGTTTACCTGGTTACTCTAAACCTAGTAATGGAGAAATTGTAGTATTTAATTATCCTGATGGAGATACAGTTGCTGTTGGATTTCAAGATATGAGTTATTACCAATTAGCAAGAAGCGTTGGATATGAAAATGTGAACAATCCAAAATACCGTCCTCCATTTGGTGACGGAACTAGGCAAGTAGGGAAAATAGTTGCAAGACCAGTTGATAAACGCGAGCATTATGTAAAACGCTGTGTTGGTATTGCAGGAGATAAATTAGAAATTAAGAATGGAGAATTATATATAAATGATAAACTAAGCCCAATGCCTGAAAATGCTCAGCACCATTACTTTGTAAAATGTAAAGAGCCAATCTTCACGGTTAATCTATTAGATGATTTAGATATTTATTATGATGAAGCAAATTTAATAAATCTAAACATCCTAGGTAAAGATACATTTTTATGGTACTCATCTGTTGATAAAATAGAATATGGAAGAAATGATTTAGACTATATCAACGACTATAAAAACACAATAAAGTTTAACGTTTCATCGCAAAATTATGATATTACTAATAGAAATTCAGACACTACATTATATTGTTTAAACTTAACAAAAGAAAAAGCTAAACGTATTAGTAAAATGCAAGGTGTATATTCTGTTAAACAAGAAGTAAAACCTAAAGGAGTTGGTGATTCAAACATTTTCCCACATAACCCTTCATATGCATGGAATAATGATAATTTTGGCCCATTAACCCTACCTAGTGAGGGCATGACAGTAAAAATTGATACTGGTAACATTTGTCTATATGAAAAAATGCTTAGTACTTATGATGATGGTATTCATCATATAACGAAACAAGGGGCTCAAGTTTTATATGATGGCAAACCAATTACTTCGTACACATTTAAACAAGATTATTATTGGTTAATGGGTGATAATAGACATAATTCGGCAGATAGCCGTAGTTGGGGTGTAGTGCCATTTGACCATGTTGTTGGAAGACCAGTATTTGTTTGGTTTAGCATGAAAGACCCTGCTAAAAACCCAATTAGTGGGAAAAATCTACTAGGTTCCTTAACTAAAAATAGTCATGATGGGAAATTCCGTTGGGATCGTTTTATGTGTTATGTAGGCCCAGAAGGTTTAGTATCATGGAAAATACCAGTAGCAATTTTTGCTTTATTAGCATTTGGATATAACTTTTGGAAAAAAAGAAAAGAGAAAAAAAACTCTAAAAAAGTTGCCTAATTGTTTAACCCCGAAATATTAATAGATACTATTAAAGTACAAATGCCATTTGGCAGGTATAAAGGAACTATTATTGCCAATTTACCTATTTCCTATTTAGAGTGGTTTCAGCGCCAAGGGTTTCCTGCAGGGAAACTTGGGATGTTATTAGCCACTGTTTATGAAATAAAATTAAATGGATTAGAAGATATTTTGTATCAGTTAAAAAAGGGAGTTAGGTAAACCCCAATTAGGTAATTAACGCATTAGATTTTAAGATAGGATTTTTAGTGTATCTTTGGCAAAAAAACCAAAATGACAACTTTTAAAGATCTTAACCTTACTAAACAACTTGTAAACGCCCTTTCGGATATTGGATTTGAAAATCCTACTCCAATTCAAGAAAAAGCATTTCCAGTAATAATGTCGGGTAAAGATGTTGTTGGAATTGCTCAAACTGGAACTGGAAAAACATTCTCTTATCTATTGCCAATATTAAGACAAATAACTTTTTCGGAACAAAGACAACCAAGGGTACTAATAGTTGTGCCTACACGCGAACTTGTGCAACAAGTAGTTGGTGAAATAGAAAAGCTCTCTAAGTATATGAATGTGCGTTTTACAGGCGTGTATGGTGGCGGCAACATTAATATACAAAAACAAAAAGTATATGATGGTTTAGATATTTTAGTTGCAACACCTGGTAGATTAATTGATTTAACTTTAAGCAGAACCTTGCAATTTAATGGAATTCAAAAATTAGTAATTGATGAAGTTGATGAAATGTTAAACTTAGGTTTTAGAGCTCAACTTGTAAAAATATTGGACATCCTTCCTGAAAAGCGTCAAAACTTAATGTTTTCGGCTACATTAAATGAGGATGTTGAAATGATGATTGAAAATTATTTTGTAACACCCACATATGTAGAATTAATTAGTCGTGGTACACCATTAGAAAAAATTATACAGCAAGCTTACCATGTTCCTAATTTTTATACCAAAGTAAATTTGCTTGAATTTTTATTACAAACTGATAAAGAGTTTAAAAAGGTTTTGGTATTTGTGAAAAATAAAAAAATAGCAGATGATATTTATAAAGAGCTTGAAAATGACTTTGCCAATGAAATTGGCGTAATACATTCTAATAAAACTCAACCTCAACGTTTTAATGCTGTTAAACAATTTGATGAGGGCACACATAAATTACTTATTGCAACTGATGTAATAGCACGTGGATTAGATTTAAAAAATGTAAC
>CALMMX010000182.1 GCA_937868545.1 uncultured Bacteroidota bacterium | reverse complement strand
TCCCTAATTTCTGTTATTTTAGTTTTTGACATAAGTACTTTTTATAAATATATGGATATTTAAATAACTATTCAATTAAAAATTAATTATAAGTTTTGTAGTATCATGTCCTTTAAATTCAGCACTTAGGTTATATTTCCTTAACACCCCATTTGAATCTATTTCACATACTAAATTTTTGATTCCGGGTAGACTATTAGGTACTTTTATGAAAATAGTTGTGTCTAAAACTGATGTGTAACTGTAAAAATATCTTTCATCGATTACATTATAAATCTCATCTTTAATTTTAACATTTTTATCTGTTGCTGAAAAAGATTTGTAGCGAATTTTAAAGTAATGCATTTGATTTATCTTTAATTCAAGTTCATTATTTCCAATATCTAAATCATGAAAAATATTTACTGTATTAATGAAATAATCATTTGAGGCGGTGGCTAATAAAACATATTGATTGCCCCTATCGTATTTAAAATTCAAATCTAATTCCCCATTAGAATCTGTAACACCCTCTTCTACAAGTAGTGATTTTTTATCATTAAAAAAGCCTTCTTTACCTTGCCTATAAACCCTTATAATTTGGCCCGAAACTGCAGAATTAGTCAATTCATCCTTTACAATAATATGAACCTTACTGTGATTTCGCTTACAAGAAACTAAAAATAGAATTCCAAATAAAATTAATTTATAATTCATTTTACTAATTTACACTATTTTATTTGCTCATATACCCTAAATAAGGTATTTTTGTGCTTATATTAGAATTAATCTAATTAAGGATAAGCCTCAAATAATTAACAACTAGCAACATACAAAAAAATGATAACAGTTAGTAATGCAGCAAAAGAACACGCTATAAATTTAATAAAAGAAGAAAATAAGCCAGAAAACACCTTTATTCGTGTTGGTGTTGATGGTGGTGGCTGTTCTGGCCTAATGTATAATTTAGTTTTTGATAACGAATTAAAAGAAGGTGATCAACTATTTGAAGACAATGGTGTAAAGGTTGTTGTAGACCGTAAAAGCTTTTTATACCTTGTAGGAACTGAGCTTGATTATAGTGGAGGATTAAATGGTAAAGGTTTTACATTTAATAATCCGAATGCATCTCGTACTTGTGGTTGTGGCGAAAGTTTTTCAGTATAAAATAGTTTCAAGAAAAATGGCGAAGATAATTATTCATAACAATTTATCAGTTGATGAGATAAATGAAAAACGCTTATTTGAAGATTTTTCAATGTCTCACAAACAACGTATGAATAAAGCATTTGAGCTGATGAAGTTATCTATTTTATTTTCGAAATTTAGCAATAAAGAGTTCAAAAAAGGAATTATATTAAAAAACAGCTAATGGATTTATTTGAAGAAGAAATAATTTTATTTTTTAAAAACATGCACCAGCAAAACGTAGAGTTTATTTTGGTTGGTGGCTTAGCTGTTAATTATCACGGATTTAATAGAGCAACTGGTGATGTTGATGTGTGGATAAATGATTCAATGAAAAATAGAAAAAAATTTGTAAGTGCATTAACAAACTATGGAGTAGAGGGTGCAGAAATTTATTTAACACTACCGCTTATAGCTGGCTATTCAGAATTAATGTTAGATAACGGAATTCGCATAGATTTAATGAGTGCCCTACAATTTTTCAACCAAGATAATTTTGAAGAATGTTTCAATTCAGCAAATGAATTTGAATTAGCTGAAACAGTTACTATCAAAGTATTACACATTAATACATTGATAAAGGAAAAAGAACAATCAAATAGGCCTAAAGATAAAATAGACGCTGATGTATTAAAAAAATTATATAGAAATTAGGATGGCAAACGAAATAATAGAAGATCATATACAAAACGAATATAAATGGGGTTTTACCACAAACATTGATGCGGATGAAGCTCCAAAAGGATTAAGCGAAGATATTATTCGTTTCATTTCTGCGAAAAAAACGGAGCCTGAGTGGTTACTTGAATTTCGTTTAAAGGCATATCGTAATTGGTTAAATATGCAAGAGCCTAATTGGGCGCATGTAACTTATAATAAGCCAAATTTTCAGGATATAATTTATTATTCTGCACCCAAGCCTAAAAAAGAATTGGCCAGCTTAGATGAGGTAGATCCTGAATTATTAAAAACATTCGAAAAGCTTGGTATTTCGCTCGAAGAACAAAAACGTTTAAGTGGTGTACAAAGTAATATTGCTGTAGATGTTGTGTTTGATAGCGTTTCGGTAAAAACAACATTTAAAGAAACTCTTGCCGAAAAAGGAATTATTTTTTGTTCGTTTAGTGAGGCAGTTCATGAACATCCCGAATTAATAAAAAAGTACATGGGAATGGCAGTTCCTCCCACAGATAATTTTTATGCAGCATTAAACTCTGCTGTATTTACAGATGGTTCTTTTTGTTATATACCAAAAGGTGTAAGATGTCCAATGGAATTGTCAACTTACTTTCGTATAAACGCTAGTGGAACTGGGCAATTTGAACGCACACTAATTGTTGCAGACGAAGATAGTTATGTAAGTTATTTAGAAGGTTGTACAGCACCACAGCGCGACGAAAATCAATTGCATGCAGCTGTGGTTGAAATTATTACGCATAAAAATGCTGAGGTAAAATACAGCACTGTTCAAAATTGGTATCCTGGAGATAAAGATGGAAAGGGAGGTATTTTTAATTTTGTTACAAAGCGTGGTATTTGTTTAGAAGATAATTCAAAAATTAGCTGGACTCAAGTAGAAACTGGTTCTGCTGTTACATGGAAGTATCCATCTGTAATATTAAAAGGGAATAATTCGGTAGGAGAGTTTTATTCTGTTGCATTAACTAATAATTATCAGCAAGCAGATACTGGCACCAAAATGATACATATTGGTAAGAATACACGTTCTACAATTATATCAAAAGGAATTTCTGCTGGATTTAGTAATAATAGTTACCGAGGTTTAGTGCAAATAAAAAAAGGCGCTAGTAATGCTCGTAATTTTTCGCAATGTGATAGTTTATTGATGGGCGATAAATGTGGGGCTCATACTTTTCCTTACATCGAAATTAAAGATAAATCGGCAGTAGTTGAGCACGAAGCAACAACTAGTAAAATAGGGGAAGACCAATTATTTTATTGCAAGCAACGTGGAATTGATAATGAAAAAGCAATAGGTCTTATTGTAAACGGGTATTGCAAGGAGGTGTTAAATAAACTGCCAATGGAGTTTGCAGTTGAAGCTCAAAAGTTATTGGCAATAAGTTTAGAGGGTAGTGTAGGTTAATTTTTTTTGAAACTAGTATAGATTGAAACAAGTGCTTAATAATTCTTATTTTCTAATAATGTTGTTTATTGCAATATCTAGTATTGTACTATTGTATTGTGATTGGCAAAGAAATAAATTAGAAAGAGAATTTGTAAAAATTGATGGTGATGGAAAAGATTATTATTCATATTTAACATCAGCATTTATAACAAATGATTTAGCACATTTGAAAAGTGAAAACAACTTTGTAGTTGAGACCCCAACCGGAAATATTAAAATGCATACTGTAGGTGTGGCAATTATGCAATTGCCTTTTTTTATTTTGGGGTACATTGTTGCAAAAGTTGGAAATTATAGCTTAGATGGTTTTTCCGCACCCTTTCAATTAGCTATTAGTTTAGCAGGTTTGTGTTATGCATTAATTGGGTTGTATTTTATAATGAAAACATTATACAATTTAAAATACAGTAAAACTGTGGTATTAGTTTCAGTTTTGATTTTATTTTTCGGAACCTCATTGCTTACTTATACAATTACAGAACCTTCCATGTCGCATGTGTATTCATTTGCGCTTATTTCTGCATTTATTTATTTTAATCAGAAGTTAGCTGATAAGTATTCTGCTAAAACTATTTATACTATAGCTGTTTTATTAGGATTAATAATATTAGTTCGTCCAGTTAATTTGCTTGTAATTTTTTTGATTCCCTATTTTTATGGTTCTTTAAAAGAGATCAGAAATAGAATGAGTGATATTTTTCAAAATAGAAAAGCACTAATTATTTCAATTGGTTTAGCAATTAGTGTTTGTTTTATACAATCATTTATTTGGTTTTTGCAAACTGGCAGTTTTTACCAAAATTCGTATGTAGGAAATGGTTTTTATTTTTTTAAACCACATATTTTTGACATGTTATTTGGTTTTAATTCAGGAATTATAGTTTATAGCCCCATACTGTTATTAGTTTTTGTTGGATTATATTTAAATTTTAAATCAAATAAATTCAAAGGGCTTAGTATTTTATTCTTTTTAATTTTCATAGTTTATGTATTTTCATGTTATTGGGGTTGGACGTATTTTGATGGACTCGGCACACGTGCAATTGTTGATTTTTATGGTGTTTTTGCAGTTTTAATTGCGCTAGTAATTAATAGTGTAAAGAACAACTTTCAGAAAGTAGTGTTAACCTCAATTGTTTCATTTTTCGTAATTTTTAATTTAATAATCTCATTTCAATTTAAAGAAGGTATAATTCAGGTTTGTGGTATGAACTATGAAAAATATAAATATGTTTTGTTTAAAATTGCTCCTCAATATAAAGGTGTGTTAGGTGGCTGTTATGATTTAATGCCATATTCTTCAGAAAAAAAGACTCCGTTTTTAGTTTCAGAAAACAACTATGATTATGTTAAGAATAAATTTTATTTATATAACGGTAATGAGTTTGGAGTGGAATATAAAGCAACTAATATAAATGTAGAAGCAAAAAAAATACATTTGAAAGTTGCAGTTGATAGATTTGATATAAGAGCAAACTCAAGTAAAAATGCTTTGATATCTGTTTCATTAAATGATAAAAATAATAGATCAAAAGTTTGGCAAACATTTAAATTAAATGATACTCCTTCAACAGATAGTCTTAGTAATTGGAAGCATTACAATTACTCTATTAATATAGCATCAAACATTAAACCAACTGATATTGTATGTGTTTCAGTTTGGAACCCACAACATCAAACATTTGGAATAGATAATTTTAAAGTAGAATTGTATAATTATAATTAATAAAAAAAGAATGATATCAATAAAAAATTTACATGCCTCAATTGGCGATAAAGAAATATTAAGAGGAATAAATTTAGAAGTTAAAGCTGGCGAAGTTCATGCTATAATGGGCCCAAATGGTTCAGGTAAATCAACCTTATCAAGTGTATTGGCTGGGCGCGAAGATTATGACGTAACTGAAGGCGAAGTAATTTTTAATGGTAAAAATTTATTAGAACTCTCAACAGAAGATAGAGCTCGTGAAGGTTTGTTCTTAGCGTTTCAATATCCTGTAGAAATTCCAGGCGTAAGTAATATTAATTTTTTACGTACTGCATTAAATGAAATAAGAACATATCATAAGCAAGAAGAAATTTCTGCCAAAGATTTTTTAGCGTTAGTAAAAGAAAAACAAAAATTAGTTGAATTAGACGCTAAGCTTACAAACCGTAGTGTTAATGAAGGTTTTAGTGGTGGTGAGAAAAAAAGAAATGAAATATTTCAAATGGCCATGTTAAATCCTAAGCTAGCAATTTTAGATGAAACAGATAGTGGTTTAGATATTGATGCCTTAAGAATTGTAGCTACTGGTGTAAATAAATTAAAAACAAAAGATAACGCTACAATTGTAATTACCCATTACCAACGTTTGTTAGATTATATAGTGCCTGATTTTGTTCATATATTATATAAAGGTCGCATTGTAAAAAGTGGAGGCAAAGAGTTAGCACTTGAAATGGAAGCAAAAGGATATGATGAAATTAAAAGTCAATTTGATTAATAAAAACTGTTGAACTTTTTTTCATAAAATAATAATTTTTTAAAATGATAGATTTAAAATCAAATATTACTCAAAATTTATTAGAGCAATTACAAAAACAAGGCGGTAAAATTGGATTTATTCCTGATGCTGAGATTGTTGAAGCAATTAGATTCCTCGAAGAAAAGGGCATGCCTAATAATAAAATTGAGGATTATAAATATTGTAATATAGAATCATATATCCGTAAGGAGTTTAAAACTATTGATCAATCATTTATTGAACTTACTCATAACGATATTACCCCATTAAAAATTGATGAAGCAATTAATTTGGTGGTTGTAAATGGAAATTACAATAAAGATTTAAGTGAGAAAATGATTATTAAAAGGTTTAATATTGTCCCTTTTAATGAGTTACAAATGGCAGAAAAAAGCAGATTGTCTTCTTTGGCAAAATCCTCTTCAGATGCCTTAATTGCATTAAACACATTATTTTCTGGAAATGGTTTTTATTTGGAAGTAGAAAAAGATACGGTTATACCAATGCCTATTCATATTATTTATGTAAGTACTGGTAATAACAATTGTTTTACTAATACTCGTAATTTCATTGATATTAAAGATAATTCGGAGATTACAATAGTGGAAAGTTTTTATAATTTAGGTAATTCTAAAGTGTTTTCAAACTATGTAAGCGAAAAGTTATTGGGAGAAAATGCAAAGCTAAAATGCTTCACCATTCAAAATGAAGGGAATCTTTCATATTCTGTAAATACTAATCAAGTTAAAACAAATAGATATTCTAATTATTCAAACACAACCATTACACTTAGTGGAGAGTTAGTTAGAAATAATCATAATGTGGTTTTAGCTTCTCCAAATTGTGAAGCGCATTTAAATGGTTTATTTATTACTAACGGTAATCAATTAGTTGATAATCATACATTAATTGATCACCAAATGCCAAATTGCGAGAGCCATGAATTGTATAAGGGTATTGCAAAAGATAAATCTACTGGAGTTTTTAATGGTAAAATTTTTGTAAGACAAGATGCTCAAAAAACAAATGCTTACCAGAGTTCTAAAAATATTTTGTTAAGTGATGATGCTACAATTAACACTAAACCTCAATTAGAAATTTATGCTGATGATGTAAAGTGTTCACATGGCACTTCTACAGGTAAAGTAGACGAAGAATCATTGTTTTATTTAAAGGCAAGAGGTATTGGTGATTTAAGTGCACGTAAATTATTGTTACGCGCTTTTGCTCAAGAATTAATTGATAAAATAGAAATATCAAGTTTGCAAGATAGAGTATTACATTTGTTTGATAAAGCCCTTTAATTATGTTTGATATTAATAAAATACGTAAAGATTTTCCAATACTTACTAGAACAGTAAATAACAAACCTTTAGTGTATTTTGATAATGGTGCAACTGCGCAAAAGCCTCAGGTAGTGATTGATGCTATAACTCATTATTATAATTTTCAAAACGCAAACATTCATCGTGGAGTTCATGCATTAAGCAGAGAAATAACTATTGCTTATGAAGAAGCACGTAAAACAATTAAAGAATATCTTAATGCAAAACATGTTCATGAAATAATTTTCACTAAAGGAACAACGGAATCTATTAATCTAGTCGCTTATTGTTTTGGAAAAATAAATATTGAGGCTGGTGATGAAATACTAATTACTCAAATGGAACATCATAGCAATATTGTTCCATGGCAATTATTATGCGAAGAGAAAAAAGCAATTTTAAAATACATTCCAATTAATGAGAATGGCGACCTTATTATTGATGAACTGCCGAATTTAATTACATCAAAAACTAAGCTTGTAGCATTAACTCATATATCTAACACTTTAGGTACTATTAATCCAGTTAAAGAACTAATAGTAAAAATAAGAACATTGTGTAAGTCTGCAATTCTTGTTGATGGCGCGCAAGCAGTTCCTCATTTGCAACCAAATGTGCAAGAGTTAGATTGTGATTTTTACGTGTTTAGTGGGCATAAATTATTTGGTCCTACAGGTGTTGGAGTTTTATATGGTAAAGAAGAATGGTTAAATAAATTTCCACCATATCAAAGTGGAGGTGGAACCATAAAAACGGTTTCAATGCATAAAACTGAGTTTGCAGATTTACCATTGAAATTAGAAGCTGGTACGCCTCACATAGAAGGTGCAATTGGATTGGCAGTAGCAATTAATTATGTATCAAGTATTGGTTTTGATGAAATACAAAAACATGAACATGAGTTATTGCAATATGCTTCCCAGCAATTAAATTTAATTAATGGTGTTAAGATTTTCGGAAATTCAAAAAATAAAACATCTGTAATATCATTTAATGTCGATTCAATCCATCCATTTGATATAGGTACATTGTTAGATAAATATGGAATTGCAGTTCGCACTGGACACCATTGTACACAGCCTATTTGGGAATACTTTGAAGTGTCTGGTGCAATTAGAATTTCATTCTCTTTTTATAACACTAAAGAAGAAATTGATGTTTTTATTGAGTTACTAAAAAAATCTATTCGATTACTGAGTTAAGACTACAAGAATTTATTAGCCCCATATTTTTTGCTATGGTTCTTTCTTAAGAATTGTGATAGATTATTGTAACGTAATGAAATTTCGTAAGCTCCTTTACCAGAAGAGGTAGAAGTAA
>CALMMX010000181.1 GCA_937868545.1 uncultured Bacteroidota bacterium | reverse complement strand
AGCTAAAAAGTTAAAACCTTTTTTAGCAAAGCATAAATTTAAAACCCAAGTTGTTTTGTTAGATGAAATTAATGGAAATGAATTTATTGATAAAATATCTTCGAAATGGAGTGGGGCAATACCAGCTACTTTAATAACCAAAAAAAATAAAACTTTTTTTGAATTTTATGAAAAAAAGTTGAATTACGAAACCATTACCCAAATATTGAATCACTATTAAACAGGCTTTTAATTAGAAAGTGTAATTCAACAATTTTAATTATATTTAATAATAAAAACACAAAATCATGAATAAACTAATCCCTAAATTTTTAAGAAACTTAGATGCATATTTATTATTAAATGCACCCATAGTTTGGATTAGTAAAATTCACTACGTGTTGTTCTTTGGAATAATCATGTGGTTACTTTCGGCTTTAATTGGAATAGTAATACCTATAAATTTATTTGAGAGTCAGGATTTAGCAGTATGGTATTTTTTATTTACGGTGCTTGCAATAATTGCTTTGTGTTTTTGGATTTACAGAAATGTGATTTTTAATGTAGAAAAAAATTATGGTAACAGGCATTGGACAGATGAATACAAAATTTTCTTTTTGTATTTTTTCTCTATTTTAATTTTAATGACTTTTGCTTACCCATTTTCAATTATTTATAATTATAGAATAGCAAATACAGTTACAGATACTGAACTAGTTAATGATATAAACACTTTAAATGAAGGGGAACCATATGTGGTAAGTGAATTGTATCACTATAAATCAGAATTTGATTCGATTAAAGATAGAGATATTTATTACATTAATAATTGCCATACTTTTGATGATTTTACACCGTATTTTTTAAGTTCCGATACTCTAAAATATAATTTATTATCGCGCTATCAATTAGAAAAGCGTTATAATATGAGGTCAAAAAATCAATCAGATATATTAAATGCAGTTACTAAATATTTAAATGTTGTAAAAAAGTACAATGTTCCATTTAGAAACAATGCAAATTATTATTTAGACATATATGTTCAATTGGTTAAAGTTTCACCAATAACTCAAGAGCAATTTAATACCTATAATGAAAACACCTATTTAAATAAATACGATGTAAAAAAATGCATAGATAATATTGCTGAAGCAAAATATAAAACCTTTTTCTTATGGAAATTTGAATTTTTGATGTTTATATTTTATTCTACTTTTTACATAGTATTGCTCTTAATGCTATTTAAAATGGTTAATTGGAAGCAGTATATTGTTACAATTATTGCAACCATCATTGTTCCAATTTTATTGTTTATTATATCAATGTTGTTTCCATATAGATATAGACATAATGATTTTCTGTTTTTCGAATTAGTTTTACTAACGTTTATAGTCACTGTAATTTTTGCCATTGCCGGTGTTTTAAATACTTCAAAGTTTAATGCTTTTAGAAATGTGTGTTTGCAATTAGTGTATTTATGTTTACCATTTATACCATTATTACTAGTTGTTACTTTACAACAAGTATTTCATGTGTTTTATAGCAATGATTATTATAGTATTTATAAAGTATCAGATTATGAAGTTCCTGCTGACATCGCAAATAGTGATGCATATTACAGATCAAAAGAATATTTGTATTTACAGTTGTTATATGAATACGGTAAACATCAATTTGAAATTACCTGTTGGGTATTGGAACTACCTTTTTATATATTGTAGCTGGTATTTCCTACTTTAAGAGTTTATTTGTGAAACAACTTGCCTTACCAAGAAAAAGTTAATATGTTTCATTTAAATTTTAATCCACCTGTAAGTACTATAAAGCTTTCTCATGAAAATGACATTGTTTTTATGGGCTCTTGTTTTAGTGAACATATTAGCCAACGATTACTCGAATTAAAATTTAATGTGAATTCAAATGCTTTTGGAATTGTGTTTAATCCAATAAGTATAAGTACTTTATTGTTAAACAGTATTAAACTTACAAGTTTTAATGAAAAACATTTTATAGAGCGAGAGGGTAGTTGGTTTCATTTGGATTCCCATAGCCAATTGCATGCTACAACTAAAAGTGAGTTAAACACATTACTAAATAATTTAAATTTAGAATTACATGCTAAATTAAAAACTGCTCAATGGTTATTTTTAACCTTTGGTTCAGCTTATGTATATGAATATGTTCCTAGTAAATCTATTGTTGCAAATTGTAATAAATTACCACATACAAATTTTGTAAAAAGACTTTTAACAGTAAATGAAATTGTAGAATCTTATTCGGAATTAGTAAAAGAACTAAAATCAATTAATCCTAATTTGCAAGTTGTATTTACCGTTTCTCCTGTAAAGCATTTAAGAGATGGCATAGTTGAAAATAATTTAAGTAAGTCTGTATTAATACAAAGTGTGCATGAATTAGTAAATAATCATTCTAATTGCAATTACTTTCCTGTTTATGAATTGGTAACAGATGATTTAAGAGATTACCGTTTTTTTGAAGCAGATATGGCTCATCCAAATAAGCAATCTGTAAATTATGTATTTGATAAATTTGCAATGACTTATTTTAGTGAAGAGACACAAAAAATTAATAAAGACATTATTGATATTAATTCCGCTTTAAATCATAGGCCTTTTAATGAAAATAG
Organism: uncultured Bacteroidota bacterium; assembly: GCA_937868545.1. Taxonomy (GTDB): domain Bacteria; phylum Bacteroidota; class Bacteroidia; order B-17B0; family Aurantibacillaceae; genus UBA4416. Next base: position 1,303 of record CALMMX010000181.1, on the reverse strand, counting down.
TGCTTCTCATAAAACCTTTAAAAATGCTATGTTGCTAAAATGTAAATCACTCGTAAACATTTATCCTTTTTTAAACCTTAAAAAGGAAATACTATTTTTCGGAAAATAAATTATGAATCTAACTACAAAAAAATGGATTAAACGCGTTTCTATAAGTGTTTTATCTGTTTTTATAATTATGAATGTTGTAGCCTATTTTCATGCTAATAAATTCACCCATTTTGATACTTCTGGCAAAGTAAAAACAAAAAATGCCAAACAACTTTCTTTTCCTGAAAAAGTAAAAACCTTGTTTTTGGGTATTAATAATCCACGACCTAAAAATAATACTATTCCTAAAATACCTTTTGAAACTATTAAGTTAAAAAGTAATAAAGAAATTGAATGTTGGCTAATTAAAGCGGATTCGGCAAAGGGAACAGTTATTATTTTTCATGGATACAGTGGTTCAAAAGGTTCAATGCTCGATAAAGCTGATGAATTTTTAAAAATGAAATACAATACTTTATTAGTTGATTTTATGGGCTCAGGTGGATCTGAAGGAGACCAATGTACTATTGGTTTTTTTGAGGCGGAACAAGTAAAAACTTGTTTTGATTATATTCAAAAACAAGGTGAAACCAATATTATGCTTTTTGGAACATCAATGGGAGCAGCTGCTATTATGAAAGCTCAAAATGATTTTAAATTGCCCGCAAAGGCTTTAATATTAGAATGCCCTTTTGGTTCTATGCTAAAAACTGTTGAAGCACGTTTTACAACCATGAAAGTTCCTAGTTTTCCTATGGCTAATTTATTGGTATTTTGGGGTGGTTTTCAAAATAGTTTTAATGCCTTTGAGCATAACCCTATTGAATATGCAAAACAAATCAATTGCCAAACGTTGTTAATGTGGGGCGAAAAAGATCAAGAAGTTTCTAAAGAAGAAACAAATGCAATTTTTGAAAATTTAAAAGGCTTTAAAATATTAAAAACATTTTCGCATGCTGCTCACGAAAATTACCTTAAAAAATACAAAGCAGAGTGGGAGGAAAGTGTTTCAGATTTTATAAATAAAACAAATTAATTAAGTTATGAAAATTTTATATGGTGTTCCAAGCGAAGGTATGGGACACGCCACAAGAAGTAAAGTAGTCATACAGTATTTATTAGACTGTAAGCATGATGTAAGAATAGTTACTAGCGATAGGGCTTTTACATTTTTGCAAAAACACTTTGGAGATAGAGTTATTAGTATTGAAGGATTCCATTTAGCCTATAAAAATGCAGAAGTCTCAATTATTAAAACGGCACTTGCTACTTT
>CALMMX010000180.1 GCA_937868545.1 uncultured Bacteroidota bacterium | reverse complement strand
GGTACAATTCCTGTTTGCTCAAAAGCAAATAAAGTTCCACTTCTACCAAACCCATTTTGAATCTCATCAATAATTAATAATGCACAATGCTCATTACATTTTTCTCTTATTGCTTTTAAAAAATCATTATTAGCAACGGTATAGCCAGTTTCGCTTTGCACGATTTCTAAAATAACACAAGCAGTTTTAGATGTTATATTTTTTTTAACTTCTTCAATATTATTGTAAGGTAAAATTTTCACATCTGGTAATAATGGTCTAAAGGCTTGTTTAAATTCTTCGTTACCCATTACACTTAAAGCTCCATGTGAACTGCCATGATACGAATCTTTAAAACAAATTATTTCTGTTTTTCCAGTTACTCGTTTTGCTAATTTCAACGCACCTTCTGTGGCTTCGGTCCCCGAGTTTGTATAAAAAACTGAATTCAAATTTTTAGGTAAATGGTCAACTAACAATTTTGCAACTTGAACTTGAGGTGCTTGAACATACTCACCATATACCATCAAATGCATGTATTTTTCGGATTGTTCCTTAATTGCATTTACAACATTAGGATGGCAATGACCAATATTACTTACTGAAATTCCCGAAATAAAATCGATATATGATTTGCCTTGTGTATCATATAAATATATACCCTTTGCACTTTCAATTTCCAGAGCCATTGGCTTTGGCGAAACTTGTGCCACATGATTTAAAAAAAGTTGACGGTTTGAGATATTCATACATTACTCTTTAATAAAAACATCTGTAAATGAAAATGAATTTCCATTAAATAAACCCTTATCACTCAACTTTAATTGTGGTATTACCAATAAAGCCATAAACGATAAACTCATATATGGCGCCCTTAATTTACTTCCTAATTCTTTTGAACGCCTGTCTAATGTAATATAACCTTGTGCAACCTCCTCGGCACACTTATGACTCATAATACCAGCAATTGGCAATTCCAATACAAGTTCCTCATCCCTATTAGCCAATGAAATTCCTCCTTTTGAATTTACTACTAAATTTACTGCCTTACACATATCATCATCATTTGTACCTACTACAACAATATTATGGCAATCGTGAGCTACACAACTTGCAATTGCGCCTTGTTTCAATCCAACATTTTTTATAAAAGCAACAGAAACAGGTGCATCAAAATACCTATTAACTACCGCAATTTTCAAAACATCATTTTCAACATCTGCTTCTGCAAATCCATTTTTATTTAACGTTTCACTATGAATTTCGTTGGTAATTAATTGTCCGTCTAACACTTCAATTACTCTAACATGATTACCTTTTACTGGTAATTGAAAATCTCTTGGATTCTTTAAACTACAATTAAAATTATTTACGGTTTCGGTATCAATAGTTTTAATAAAAGAATTTCTATTTTCAGAAACTAACTCTCCTTTAATAAATGTTTTTAATACTTCAAAATCATTTAAGTTGTTAACCTCAATAAAATCAGCATTATCACCAACTTGTATTAAACCAATTGGCAAATTATAATGTTTTATTACATTGTATGAAGAAGCTTTTAAAACATCATACATATTATATCCAAGAGCAATGGCTTTTTTTACATGTTTATTTATATGACCTTCTAATAAATTATCAGGATGTGCATCATCACAACAAAACATAATTTGCTCAGGAAATTTTTCAATTAACGGAATTAACACATCAAAATTTTTGGCTGCACTTCCCTCTCGTATTAACACTTTTACTCCATGTTCTAATTTCTGTAAAGCTTCATCATACTTAAAACACTCATGATCTGTTGTTATGCCAGCATTAAAATAGGTTTTCATTTCCTCTCCCATTAAACCTGGTGCATGACCATCAATTGGTTTATTGTGATTTTTAGCGTGCTCTAATTTTTTGAGGACTTCTTCATTCTTGTATATAACACCAGGGAAATTCATCATTTCTGCTAAGTACACAATTTCTGGCCTAGCCATTAACTCACCAATTTGTTTAGCGTTTATTACGGCACCAGAAGTTTCAAACTCAGTGGCAGGAACACATGAAGGTGCTCCAAAATAAAAATGAAAAGGAACTTGCTTCGCATTATTTATCATAAAATCAACACCTTCAATTCCTAATACATTTGCAATTTCATGAGGATCGGATATTGTACCAATAGTACCATGTTTTACAGCAACCCGTGCAAATTCTGATGGAACAAGCATACTACTTTCTACATGCACATGAGCATCTATAAAACCTGGTAAAATATAGGTTGAATATGTTTCATTTGTTTTTTTAATTGAAACAATTTTATTTTCTACAATAGTAACTTCAGCGGGATAAATTTCTTTCAAAATCAAATCCACTAAATTTGCTTTTACAATAAATTCAGACATTAAATTGAGTTTTAGTTTTTTATTTCAAACTTATCTGCATACTTTTTATACAAATCATTTTGAAAATTTGATATTTTTATTTGCCTACCATTTACATAAGCCAAAATAATATTATTGCTTTTCATATCTAACACATCTCCATCAGATACAATTAAAGAAGCTACTTTACCAACCTCTATACTTCCAATTAAACCATCAATACCCAAAATTTTTGCTGTATTTAATGTGATACTTTGTAAGGCTTGTTCTTTTGTTAAACCATAAGCTGCAGCTGTCCCAGCTAAAAACGGCAAATTACGGGCATTCATCGCCTCCATATCTCCTTGATTTTGCAAACAAAATAATACTGAATCTTTTTGCAACAAATAAGGCAATTTATAAACTAAATCTGTCTCTGCCTCAGGTAAATCTGGCAAATCATGCAAACGATTTAACATAACAGCAATTTTATTTTGTTTTAATAAGCCTGTTATTTTATAACTGTCTTTACCACCAACAATTACCATTTTTTTTATATTAAATTGCTTACTAAAATTAATAGCAGAAATAATATCTTTTACATAATCAGCATGAATGTATAAATTTTTGGAACCATTAAAAATTCCTTTCATAGCCTCAAAACGCAAATTATTTTCAATTGGACTTACAGTATTAAAATAAGCAAAGGCATCTTCAAAAAATGTTTTTATAGATTTTAATTCATCATTATACCTATTATTTTTTTCGGAAGGAAGTGGCTCTGCCCACCAACCATTTTTATGCAAAGATTTTGGAAAGTTTAAATGAATACCATCTTCAGCCCTAAGAACTGCATCTTCCCAATTCCATCCGTCTGTAGCTAATACCGAAGATGAACCGCTAATTATGCCAGCACGAGGAGTAGTTTGAACATATAATATCCCATTAGCTTTTACAGTTTGTAATATTTTACTATCAGTATTATAGGCCGTTAAGCTTCTAATATGTGGGTTAAACTCTCCTACCTCAGCAAAATCATCTGTTGCTCTTACTGCCTCAGATTCTTGTAACCCTAAAATACAATTTGGAGCAATTAACCCTGGATAAATATGTTTACCATATAAGTCAATTGTTGTATCAAATTTGCTAGGATCTATTTTTGTTAAGCGTGCATCTGCCACCAATTCTATTTTCCCATCTTTAATAGCAATATAACTATTTTCAAGTACCTCGCCGGTTCCCAAATGTGCTACTGCATTTTTTAATAAAATGTGTTTTTTGTTTTGTGAAAACATACTCAAGTTTATGAGTAAAACAAAAAACATTATTAAAAAACTAAAATTAATCTTCATCATTATATTTGTTTTTTATAAAAATACGATTTTTATTATTTAATTAATAATCCAACAGTTTAACTACTTGAATTTAAAATGAAGTTGAATTATCTTCCGTTAAAAAGCCAACCACTAGGATCCATGGTTTTTTGACCTTTCCAAATTTGTAAATTCATACTTGTTTTACCATCCTCTTCTTGCACAGTACCTATAACTTGTTTTATGGTTACTTTATCGCCTTGTTTAACAAACACTTCGCCAATATTCATATAAACACTTAAATAATCGCCATGACGTATTATTATCAGTTTACCACCAGTTGGAGAAATAGCTATACTTGTTACTTCCCCGCCAAAAACTGCCCTAGCTTGAGAACCTTTAGTTGTGCAGATTTCAACGCCATTGTTATTCATAATAAAGCCTTTAATTGCTGGATGCTCGTATTCGCCATAACCCTGACATATTACACCCTTTGCAACTGGCCAAGGTAATTTACCTCTATTACTAACAAAATCAGCACCAAGCGCTTCGGCCTCGGCAGTAAGTTCAGGAGCATAGGTTTTAACCTCAACTGCTTTTGTTTCTGTTTTAGTTTCTGTTTTAGTTTTATTCTTTTTATCCTTTATGTCATTTTTAATCTTCTCATTTTTTGCAGCTTTAGCAGCTTTTTCATTGGCAATCTTAATAGATTCCTCCATCTTACGCTTGATTTCAGCTTCAATTAATTTTTTAATTGCAATTTGTAAGTTTTCAGCATCACGCTTCTTCTTTTCTAATTCTTGCTTTAAATCTTTTTCTTGTTGTTGTAATTCACTTAATACAATTTCGTGCTGTTGCTTTTCACCATCTAATTGCTGTTTTTCTTCTTTTTCGTTACCTAAAAGAATATTTTTTTCATGACGTTGATTCTCTAAATTATTTAATTTACTGGTAATTACAGCTTGTGTAGCCTGAATTTCTAGTGCTTGCTTTTTGCGAAATGCAGCATATTGCTGAAAATATTTAACTCGCATATAAGCTTGATTAAAATTTCCTGAAGAAAACAAAAACATAATTTTAGTATAAGAATCTTGATTTCGTTGAGCAAAATAAATCATTTTAGCATATTCTGCTTTTAACCTCTCCAAACTTTCTTTTAAGCTGTTAACCTCTGAAACGTTTTGCTTTATAATTTGATTTATTTCTGTAAGCTGTTGATTAATTGTACCAATCAACTCTTCACGCATTTTAATTTTAGTATTTACAATAACAATATTGTTAATCTGAGATCTTTGTTTTCCCTTTGTTTGACTCAACTGGTTATTAAGCTGTTTGATATCATCATTCAACTTATTTTTTTTGTTTTGTAAATCTTTTTGAGATTGCTGTTGGGCTTTAGTTTGAGAAAATGTAGAAAAATTTAAACCTAAAAAAATGAAAATAAAGTAAATTATTTTACTCAAATTTTTATTTTTTAATAGGAATTGGCTCATAGCTTTTTGGTATTGATAAACTCAGTTTTTGTGGTTGATTTATCTCTATGCGAACATAAGTAATTTTAAGGTTAATTTTCTTCTCTGCCTTTATATCAATATTAACACTGTGTGGTGCAAAAACACTGTCTGGAGCCAAAAACTTATCATATTGTGCATTAAATACTCTGTTTGTTGATGGATCCTCGAAATGATTATTAATAATTTTATATGTATCGTTCATTAAAGTCATTGTTTGTAACGACTTTTTTAAACTATCTTGTCCTGATGTTATACGTCTTAATTTGCGTTTTCGTTCCGTACTTAACAAATAATTGCAATTTTCTCTATCAATTACTGGGTTTAATTTTTCATCTTCATCATAAAACTCAGCGCTATTGCCAAACAAAGCAGCCTGAATCATATCAAAATCTAAATCTGCATTCAATAATTGATTTATATAGTTAAAATCGCCTTTAAAGTATTGTTTTTTAACATAAATAACCATTTTTACCGAATCACGGGTAATTAGCAACTTTGCTACATCAATTAATCCAGCTGCTTGAATTGAAATCCAAATGGCACTGTCTTTTCTACCTTTTACGCGTATATCTAAATTATGGTCATCTCCGTCAATATCAACTTTTACATCAGCTTTTGCAGAAATCCAATTATAAATTAGCTCACTTTCTCTTATATGCTTAGATAAAACCTTAGCAGTTTTAAATTGCAAACGGCATTTACCTTGCAATGTATCTGTTGTTTGTACTACTTGAGTTTGAGCAACATGTTTTTTTGATTTACACGCTGTAACAAATACAAATGCAACAAACATTAAAAAAACAACAGTTATTTTCGCATTAATTCTATTCATATAATTTTTTATCTGTTATTTTCTTATCTAAAAATTCTGATCCATTTCCAACAGATTTTGCTTCCTTCCAATAATTAAGAGCTTCCTGCACTTTATTCAATTTATACAACACATCGCCATAATGTTCTAATATCACTGCGCTTTTTACGCCCATTTTTGCAGCTCTTGCCAACCATTCTTCTGCTTCTTTATATTTTTCGAGTTGGTATAAAATCCATCCATAAGTATCAATGTACGATCTATTATTAGGCGCAATTTCATTACTTCTTTTCGAATATTTTTCTGCTTTCTCAAGATTTTTTTTACGCAAAGACATGTAATAGGCGTAATTATTTAAAATATATGAATTATCAGGGTCAATTTTTAATGCATTATCAAATGCCTTGTCTGATTCCTCATATTTCTTTAAATAATTATATGCATCTCCTAAATTTCTGTAAAATTCAATCATTAAAGGTTTGTCATTATAAACAAATTCTATCCCATCATTTAACGAAGAAACTGCATTTTCATAATTCTTTAATTGAATATTTGCAATACCATTAAAAAAATAAGTTGTTGGCTGATTTGGAAATAAATCCATTGCTTCAAAGCTATGAGCCTCTAATTTTTTATTATCATTTAATTCCGATTCAATAAACATCATTTGATTCCAAATAGCAAATTTACCTTTATCGTAACTCAACGCTATTTCATATTCATCACGTGCTTCTTTTAATTTTTTATCTCTATACAAAAAGTCTGCATTAATAGTGTGCGCTTCAGCTGATTTAGGGTGAAGTCGTAACATAATATCACACAACTCTTGAGCTTGTTTTTTATATTCAGGATTTTCGTCAGATAATTGATAATACGAGATCAATATTTTTTGTTTTGTTTCAATATCCAAATCAGGATTTTCGAAAGCTATTTTTATTTCCTTATAAAAATTTTCTTTATCATTATTAGCTTTATGAAAATCAGCTAATGCTAAATGTATCATTGGATTGTTTGGTTCCAATTTTAAAACATCTTGATAAGTACTCATTGCTTTATCCTTTTGATTTGTATCTTGATAAAACTCCGCTAAATACGTATAATACCTAACTTCTGAAGGATTTGATTTAATTAGCTTTTTTAGCTCTGCTTCAGCTTCCTCTTTTTTATTTAAAGATTTAAGTAACTTAATTTTATTTAAAGTGAAAGCTTCATTTTGACCAAATTTGTTTTCTAGATCTTCATAAGTCTTAAATGATTTCTCGTAATTTTGAGCATACATGTATTCAGCTGCCAAACCTTCATAAAAATCAGGACGATTAGGATATGTTTTAACTAATTTAGCGTATGCATCCGCAGCTTGATTAAACTGCCCAACATTATGTAAACATTCGATATAAAGCAATTGATACCATTCGTTTTTAGGATCTTGTAAAGCACACTTTTTGCTGTAATTTAAAGCTAATTCGTTTTGTTGCCTGTATTTCTTAATATTAGCTATTTCGTATAATGCGGCAGATGAATTTGGATCTATTTTTAAGCATTCAACAAATAACTTTTCCGCCACTTCAAAATTCCCATTCATTCTCTCTTTACATCCTTCAATAAAATAATAAGAAAATTTAGAAGGATCTTCACCTTTTGATTTATCAGATTTTTGAGTATTTGTAGTAGTGGTCTTTTTGCTATTAGAACATTGCAAACTCACTAATGCAAAACACAAAAGTATAGCACTATTAAAATATGATTTCTTAATAAACAACAAGCTAATTCTATTAATTTAAAGTGGTATAGTCACTCATGCTTAAATCCATGGATTTTCCATTCACTTCTGCACCTTCACCTATCATACTATTTTCTATAACAACATTATTAATTTTAGTTTGAGATTGAATAATACAATTTTTAATAATTGAATTAGACACTGAACTATCTGATCCAATAGAAACGTGTGGCCCAATAATAGCGTTATATAACGAAACGTTATCCCCAATAAAACATGGTTCTATAATTAAACTATTAACTATCTTAATATCTTTCCCTCTTAATGTAGCCTTTTCTTTATCAAACTCTAAAACACGCTGATTTGTATAAACAGTGGCATTTTTATTACCACAATCCAACCATTCGGTAACTTTACCTGGTGTGAAAGCAATACCTTTTTGCTTCATATTTTCTAAAGCATTTGTTAACTGATATTCACCCTTTTCGGTAATATTATTATCTAATAAATATTGTAATTCTTTTTTAAGGTTATCTCCATCTTTAAAATAATAGATACCAATAATAGCTAGGTTACTTACAAAAGTTGTAGGCTTTTCAACAAAATCAGTAATAACACCAGCTTCATTTAATTTTACTACACCAAACTGACTAGGGTCTTCAATTCCTTGAACCCAAATAACGCCTTCTTGATTAGTGTCCATTACAAAATCGGCCTTAAATAAAGTATCAGCAAAAGCAACTACTGTTTTTCCTGTAATAGAATCTTTTGCGCACATAATAGCATGAGCAGTTCCTAAAGCCTTATCTTGATAACAAATAGTTCCTTTTGCGCCTTGAGATTGAGCAATTTGAATTAAATGTTCTTCAACTTCTTTTCCAAAATCGGGTCCAATAATAAATGCAATTTCATCAACTTTTTCGCCACACACTTTAGTAATATCTTCAACCAAACGTTGAACAATTGGCTTACCAGCCACTTTAATTAATGGTTTAGGAACTGTAAGGGTATGCGGACGCATACGTTTTCCTTTTCCTGCCATTGGTATAATAATTTTCATCTATGCTAAATTTATTTTTTCAACTTACATTTTATAGTCCAATTAAATAACTATTTAATGGACATATACATTGTAAACAATCAAAAAACTATTGTTTACTTATTAACGTACATAACACTTTTTACTGCCTCAATTACTTTTGCCATATTAGGTAAAGAAGCGTCAATTAATGTAGGAGCGTATGGTAATGGAACATCAGCAGTAGTAATTCTTCTAATAGGAGCATCTAAATAATCAAATGCATCTTTTTGAACTCTAAATGCTATCTCACTTGAAATGCTAGCTAATGGCCATGCTTCTTCAACAACAACTAAACGATTTGTTTTTTTAACTGATTCAATAATTGTATCATAATCAATTGGGCGCACAGTTCTTAAATCAATAACCTCAGCATTTATACCATCCTTTTCAAGTTCTTTTGCAGCGGCCATAGCAACTTTAAATATCTTACCAAAAGAAACTATTGTTACATCTGTACCTTGTTTTTTTACATCAGCAACACCAATTGGAATTATGTATTCTCCATCAGGAATTTCACATTTATCACCATACATTTGCTCGCTTTCCATAAAAATAACAGGATCATTATCTCTAATTGCGGCTTTAAGCAATCCTTTTGCATCATAACCATTTGATGGAACAATTACTTTTAAACCCGGAGTATTAGCAAACCAATTTTCGAAAGCTTGAGAATGTTGTGAACTTAACATACCCGCACTTGCAGTTGGGCCTCTAAATACAATTGGACAGTTATATTGCCCACCACTCATACTTAAAAATTTTGCAGCTGCATTAATTACTTGATCTATAGCCACTAAAGAGAAATTAAATGTCATAAATTCGATGATAGGACGCAAGCCATTTACCGCTGCACCAACTCCAATTCCAGCAAAACCAAGTTCAGCAATAGGTGTATCTATTACACGCTTTGATCCAAACTCAGCCAACATGCCTTTACTTACTTTATACGCCCCATTATATTCAGCAACTTCTTCGCCCATTAAAAAAATGGATTCATCTCTTCTCATTTCTTCACTCATTGCTTCACGAAGTGCTTCTCTAAATTCGATTGTTCTCATATACAAACTGTATTTTATAAAAATATTTAAAACAGCATTTAGCTATTTTTTGTTTAGTTACTATCTAATTTTAATAACTTCCAAATGTAAAAAAATAAGGTTTAAAAAAAAATTAAAAATGAATCGATTTTTTAGGTTTAAAATGCTTGTGGAATGCCATATTTTTATAAATTTGCTAACCTTTAAAAAAAACTAAAATGAAGATATTAGTCCCAATTAGTAATGTGCCCGATACTACCACTAAAATAGCGTTTGGCAACGGCGATACTGAATTCAACACAGCAGGAGTTCAATTTATTATTAACCCATACGATGAGTGGTATGCACTTGTTAGAGCTTTAGAATTAAAAGAAGCTGGCAAGGCAGAAAAAGTAACCATCATACATGTTGGCTTAGCTGATAGTGATGCAACGATTCGCAAAGGTTTTGCATTAGGCGCAGATGATGGTGTTCGTATTGATTCTGAAGGTCCAGATGCTTATTTTGTAGCAGAGCAGATAGCTAAATATGCAAAAGAAAATGGCTACGATTTGATTATGACAGGGAAAGAAACTATTAATTATAATGGTTCTTCAGTTGGTGCTATGATAGCTGGCTTTATGGATTTACCTTTAATTTCATTAGCTACAAAATTTGATTTAGAAGGAAATAAAGCTACTGTAGAACACGATGTTGATGGTGGAACACAAGTTGTAGAATGTGAGTTACCATTAGTTGTTTCATGTGCAAAAGGTATGGCAGAACAACGTATACCTAACATGAAAGGTATTATGGGTGCACGTACAAAACCTTTAACTGTGGTTGCTGCAAGTGCTGCCGATAAATTAACATCTATAAAATCATATACACTTTCTGCTGGAAGAACTACTTGTAAAATGATTGACGAAAATAGTATGGATGAATTAGTTAATTTATTACATACAGAAGCAAAAGTAATTTAGTCAATTAATCAACAACTCAAAAACTAATAAAATGATCTTAGTATATACAGAAATAAATAAAGGCAAAGTTAAAAAAGCATCGTTAGAAGCTGTGAACTATGCCTCTAAAATAGCAGAATTAACAAGTTCAAGCGTAACAGCTATTGCTATTAATGCAGATGCTGCACAATTAGAAGAAATTGGTAAAGCAGGTGCAAAAAAAATATTATCAGTTAAAAATGATGCTTTAGCAGGTTTAGATAGCATGCTTATTTCTGCTGTTGTAGAACAAGCAGCAAAAGCTGAAGGAGCAAAAATTATTGTTTTCTCATTTGATATTACTGGTAAAGCAGTAGCGCCACGTTTATCTGCTCGTTTAAAAGCAGGTTTAGTAGCTGGTGCAGTTGATTATCCAGTTGTTAATGGTACTAGTTTAGACGTGAAGAAAAACGTTTTTTCAGGTAAAGCTACAGCAATTTATTCAATTAATAGTGATATTAAAATTATCTCATTATTACCAAACTCTTTCCCAGTTAAATTAGCAGATAATACTGCTACAGTAGCTGATTTTGCAGTTGATTTAGGAAGTGTAAATTCTAAAATTGTTGTAAAAGAAAAAAAATCAACTGATGTTGGAGGAATGGTTCCATTACCAGAAGCTGAATTAGTGGTATCTGCTGGGCGTGGAATGAAAGGACCTGAAAACTGGGGTATGATTGAGGAATTAGCAAAAGAATTAAAAGCAACTACTGCATGTTCTCGTCCGGTTGCAGATATGCATTGGAGACCACATCATGAGCACGTTGGACAAACTGGTGTTGCTATTCGTCCTAATTTATACATAGCTATAGGTATTTCTGGAGCAATTCAACATTTAGCTGGTGTTAATGGTAGCAAAACTATTGTTGTAATTAATAGTGATAAAGAAGCGCCTTTCTTTAAATCTGCAGATTATGGTATTGTAGGAGATGCATTTACAATTGTTCCTAAATTAGTAGAGGCAGTTAAAAAATTTAAAGCTAACCAAAACTAAATAAAGTATAAAGTTATTGGTTATTAGTTTGTTTGAAGAATGTTTTAAATGTATAATAAAACAGTTTTTTGAACTACAAATAACTTAACTCCAATAACAATCTAAAATAGGAATGAAGAAAGTAAGATTAGAAATTGTAGGATTATCATATAGTCAAACTCAAAGTGGAGCTTATGCATTAGTTTTAGGCGAAAGTGCAGGAAGCAGGAGATTGCCAATTATTATTGGTGGTTTTGAAGCTCAAGCAATAGCAATTGAGTTAGAAAAAATGACTCCAACTCGCCCACTTACACATGATTTATTTAAAGCATTTTCAGAAACATTTAGTATTGATGTAACAGAAATTTTAATTTACAATTTAGTTGAAGGAATTTTTTACGCAAAACTCATTTGCACCGATGGAACACGTGATGTAGAAATAGATGCAAGAACTAGTGATGCAATTGCATTAGCTGTTCGTTTTAATTGCCCTATTTTCACATACGAATTCATCTTGAAATCAGCAGGAATAGTTTTAGATGATGAATCTTTACCTTCATCCGAAAAAATATCTGCACCTGTTGAAGAAGTAACTAGTCCTGAAAATGAATATAAATCTAAATCAACCGAAGAATTAAAAAATTTATTACAAGGTGCTTTAGATGATGAACAATATGAATTAGCCTCAAAAATTAGAGACGAAATAAATACACGTAAGCAATCTTAGTTCACTTGTTTTTCAAACTATTCAAGGCTTAATACTTCTAATACAAAAATAAATGTCAGATTTAAAATATAACCTTCGTGGAGTTTCTGCATCAAAAGAAGATGTGCATAATGCTATTTCAAATATTGATAAAGGATTATTTCCACAAGCGTTTTGTAAAATAGTTCCCGATTATTTAACTGGTAGCGATGATCATTGTATTATTATGCATGCAGATGGAGCTGGAACAAAATCATCATTAGCTTATGTATATTGGAAAGAAACTGGTGATTTAAGTGTTTGGAAAGGCATAGCTCAGGATGCTGTGATTATGAACATTGACGATTTAATTTGTGTAGGTGCCACTAATAACATTTTACTATCATCAACAATTGGGCGTAATAAAGGATTAATACCAGGCGAAGTAATTTCTGCTATTATAAATGGCACTGAAGAAGTATTGCAAACGCTAAGAGATAATGGCATCGATATTAGATCAACCGGAGGAGAAACAGCAGATGTTGGCGATTTAGTAAGAACTCTAATAGTTGACAGTACGGTAGTATGCCGAATGAAAAAATCTGAAGTAATATCTAATCACACCATTAAACCTGGGGATGTAATTGTTGGATTATCATCATCTGGAAAAGCAACCTACGAAACTGAATACAATGGTGGCATGGGAAGTAATGGTTTAACAAGTGCAAGACACGACGTTTTTAGTAATTACATTGCAGAAAAATACCCTGAATCATTTGATGGGAATTTGCCAAAAGAAGTTACCTATTGCGGTAATATAAAACCTACTGATAAAATTGAGGTTTCATATACAGACATCGATGGAACTACTAAAACTGAAAAAATAGATGCTGGAAAACTAGTATTATCACCTACTAGAACTTATGCACCTGTTGTAAAAAAAATTCTAGAAACTTTAGGGGATAAAATCAGCGGAATTGTTCATTGCAGTGGTGGAGCACAAACTAAAGTTTTACATTTTGTAAATGACGTTCATATTATTAAAGACAATTTATTTCCTCTTCCCCCACTTTATAAATTAATACACGAACAAAGTAATACTGATTACAAAGAAATGTATAAGGTATTTAATATGGGACACCGTTTAGAGTTTTATTTACCTCAAGAAATTGCAAATGAAGTAATTTCCATTTCAAAATCCTTTAACATTGATGCTCAAATCATTGGTAGTGTAGAAAGCTATAATGGTAAAAAAGTAACAATTAACTCAGAATTTGGGAGTTTTGAATATTAAAAAATTCAATTAATTACATCCTGTTATTCATCATCATTAAGTTATTTTAATGTAGTTCATTTATTTACAATTATTTCATAAAATGTTATAACATAAAAAAACCCAGCATAAGCTGGGTTTTTTTATTATCTATATGAATTACTTACTATTTAGTAATTACTAATTCTTTAGTTAAAACTGAATTATTAGCACGAACTTGGTAGTAGTATGTACCAGCAGCTAAATTTTCAGTATTTACATTTACTGAATAGTTACCAGCAGCTTGGTTAGCATAATTCTCATTAAATACTTTTTTACCAGTTAAATCATAAACTACTAATGAAATATTTTTAGAATCATTTTCTAATGAATAGTTAATTGTAGCATTAGTTGTAGCAGGATTAGGGAAAACTGAAGATAATTTTAAACCATTATAGTATTCATTAACTGCAGTACCAACGTCCATGATAGCGAAAAAAGCAATGTTGTTATCTAAACCACCATCAGCAAATGCACCACCATCAGTAACCATCCAAGGTGTGAAAGAAGTACCACCAAACCAGCTTTTGTGGAATGTTAAATCAGCACCAACTGCATCATTTTTAGCATCACTAACAAAACCTACAGTATCACCAGCAGCTAATGTAGAACAGTCTACGTCAATTGCAAAGTTTTTATTTGTAGAAATTGGTGTAGGGAAAGTTACAATAGTCCAAGGTGAAGTTGGTAATACTGAACTTGTATCAATCATTGAAAAAGGAACTGTAGTAGTAGATAATACTGCGTTAGGTCCGATTGCATCCATTGTCCAAGTTGAAGTAGCTGATAAATAATGGTAAGCTTTATTAGCAGCCATATCAGTAAATCTAACTGTTATTACAGAACCAGCAGGACCAGTACCTTTTTTACGTGCAGCCCATAAAATTACTTTTTTAACAACAATATTAGTACTAGCTAAGTTTAATACACCTGCCGCACATCTGTTTAATGAATCATGGTTTTTACCATAGCAGTAACCACCACCTAAATATCCGAAAACTGATAAATTACCACTTGGAGCAAACTCAGGTGAAAAATCAGCAAAATTTTGCCAACATGCAGTGTCACCACTAACAGCTGTTGCTGTTTTAGCTAACATAGAGGTTGAAGACAAATTCATAGTAGATACAAGTTTTGCTTTATCTACTTTTTGCGTTTTTGGTAAAACGGCTTCTTGTGCAAATGATGCAGAGCAAATAGCTAAAGCACCAATTATAGAGTAAATTTTTTTCATTTTATTTTTTTTGGTTATAATTTATTATTACTGTAACAAAGCTACAAAAAAATAATTAAAAAATAACAAAAAAGCATCATTTTTTTAACCTTTAACATTTTATTTAACTAATCTCGTCATGATTTTAACAATCATTACTATATTTGAGTAGTGTTAGTTAATAAATCCCATCAAATTGTAAAGTTTAGCGAAGTAGATTCTCTGCATGTTGTATGGCATGGGCATTATTTAAGGTATTTTGAAGATGGAAGAGAGGCTTTTGGAAAAGAATTTAAGTTGGGTTATCTGGATATATACGAGCATGGATTTGCTGTACCTCTTATAGATATTGAAATTAAGTATAAACGCATTTTAGAATATGGTGATACAGCAATTATAGAAACAACTTTTATAAATTCTCCAGCGGCAAAACTAATTTTTAATTATAAAATTACTAGTCAATTGCATGGTTACATTGTGTGTGAAGGAAAAACTACTCAAGTTTTTGTTAATCCTAAAACCAAAGAGTTGTTTATTACAATGCCTGATTTTTTTTGAAAAATGGAAGCAAACTAATAACATTTATTAACCAAATAATATTGCTTTATATAATAAAATCAACAGTTTTTCATTACTTTTGCTAAATGAAAAAAATTTACATATTATTTTTTTTACCTATAATTTGTGTTTCCCAAACGTTTAAACAAGTTAAAGATACCACTGCTTTAAAACTAAAAATTGAAGCAATGAGCCAAACTATTAATAGTATTGAATCTGATTTTACACAAGAAAAAAATTTAAAGGTATTGTCAGAAAAAATTGTAAGTAAAGGCCATTTAATTTTTAAAAAAGAAAACTTGTTACGCTGGGAATATTCTAGCCCCTCTAAATATTTAATTGTAATTAATAAAAATAAAGTTTTTATTAAAGATGAAAAAAAAACTACTAAGTATGACATGAATAGTAATAAGGTATTTAAAGAAATTAATGACATTATGATTTCATGCGTACAAGGCACAATTTTTAAATCCAATAAGTTTAAAACTGCTTATTTTGAAAACGATAAATCTTTTAAACTTGAACTCATTCCAACAACTAAAAACATGAAAGACAGTTTTAAAAAAATAAATTTATATTTTGATAAAAACCTCTCTTCTGTTGCAAAAATAGAAATGATTGAAACAAGCGAAGACTTTACTTTAATAGAATTTATAAATAAAAAATTAAATGCTGCAATTTCTGAAAATAGTTTTATTATTAAGTAGCATTATTATAATTGCAAGTTGTAAAATAAATGCATACAGTCATAAAACTTGCGAAAAAATCACTGAAACAAAAAACCTATTCGTTCCAGTTAATTCAGAAAACACTACATTAAAATATAATACTTCTATTGATGTGTTAAAAAACCATTTAACAGGTATTTTACTAGTAAAACAAACAGATTCAATTACTAAACACTTAGTATTCGTTACGGAGTTGGGAATGAAAATGTTTGATTTTGAAATTAAAAACAATAACATAACAACATCCTATATTTTTGAACCATTAAATAAACCACAATTTATAAAGGCGTTAAAATTCAATCTTAACAACATGTTACATTTAACTGATTTAGGCACAGATATATGTAAATTTAATAACAAATCATTCACTGTATTTTCTAATACTAAAAGCAATATTAAGTATTTTTACTCCGTTACAAAAACA
>CALMMX010000179.1 GCA_937868545.1 uncultured Bacteroidota bacterium | reverse complement strand
GCGACCCGGCATGGGAAGGTTGCGCCGAAATTATTCAGCCGCGCGTTGACGCAGCCCGCACGACAATGCAGGCGAGCTGAATAATGGGCAGCCGGTGGACTGAAAGCGACTGAAATGAATGGAGTGGAGCTGTGCCCAGTGAAACGGGCGACAGCGCAATGTAAAGAATGAAGTGGCTTGAAGGACAAAGTAGGCTGACGTGACGCAAGCCCGTGACCAAAACAACAAACATGACAAACTTGCTTTAGCAACCATTGGCAAAACAGCTATTGCGTGATGCCTTGAAAAGACAACACTAAAGCAATGGCTGTTTTGGTTTGGCGTGTTTTGTTGTTGGGAGCCGGCTAAGGAACACCTTTTTACCTGTTTCTAGTTTTATAAAATGTTCAATTATGGTTAATAAATATCTTTTTATGATGGTTGACATTTGAGATTTATTTTGTACATTTGTCAACAAAAGGAATAATTATGGAAAATCAATTTGGAATAAGATTAGCTTCTGCTCGTAAAATGGCGGGAATGTCTTTGCAGCAATTATCTGATAAATTGGATAATGCTGTAACCAAACAATCCTTGAATAAATACGAGCAAAGCGTAATGAAGCCTGATAGTGAACTCTTAATTAAAATAGCTTCTGTTTTAGGGGTAACTATCGACTATTTTTACAGAGAAACTAAAGTTAAACTGGAAGGAATAGAATTTAGAAAAAAGGTGAAGCTTTCAAAAACTGAAGAAGAAATCATTAAAGAAAAAACTATTGATTTTTTGGAGCGTTATTTTGAATTAGAGAAATTATTGGATTTAAAAAGCGACTTTTCTCTGCCTCTTAAAAATAATAAAGTTAAAAATGGTGATGATGTTGAGAAATATGCTCTTGAACTTAGAACTGTTTGGGAACTAGGTTTAAATCCAATTGTAAACGTTATCGAAATGTTAGAGGACAAACACATTAAAGTGTTTGAAATTGAAGCACCTGATAGTTTTGATGGTTTATCTGCTCATGTTAATGGCATTCCTGTAATTGTTATAAATAAATCGTTTGATGTTGTTAGAAGACGATTTACTGCATTGCACGAGTTAGCGCACATTATTTTAGATTTTGATAAATCTATTCCAGAAAAAGAATTAGAAAAAATGTGTCATGCCTTTGCAGGTGCTTTTTTAATTCCTAAGAAAAGTTTTATTGAAGAATTTACTAAACAAAGAAATCATATTTCATTAGAGGAATTGAAACACATTAAATCTTACTATGGTATTTCTATTCAGGCTATCATGGCAAGAGCAAAAAATCTTAATATCATCAACGAACATGTTTACAAAAGTTTCAGTATTAATTTTAGTATGCTTGGCTATCGTAAAAATGAACCTGGAGAATATACTGGAACTGAAAAGTCTTTACGCTTTCAGCAATTGCTTTATAGAGCAGCTGCCGAGGAAGTAATTTCTTTAAGTAAAGCTGCATCGCTTAATAATCAAAACTTATCACAATTTAGAAAAACCTTTGTAGTAGTTTAGATTATGGCAATAGCGGTAAATGATGCAAATATTTTTATTGATCTATTTGAGATAGATTTAATAGATACGTTCTTTAAATTGAAATTGGATTTGCACACTACCAACCTTGTGATGAATGAACTAGACTTTGAACAAAAAACGGTTCTTGAAAAACAAGTAACTAAAAAGAAATTGACTGTTAAAAAATTAAATGAAACTGAATTAGAAGATTTAAAACGAAAAGAAATTACCTCAACTAAACTTACCAAACAAGATGTGTCGGTTTATGCTTATGCGAAGGAACTAAATGCTACTATTTTAACAAGTGATAACAGATTAAGAAAAGAAGCAAAGGCAAAGGGATTTGAAGTACATGGTATATTGTGGGTATTTGAAACCATGATGCAGGAGAAGTTGATGAAGCCTAAAAAGGCAAGTGAAAAGTTAACAGAATTAATGAAAATAAATACGTGGTTACCTATGGACGAATGTAGAAAAAGAATAGAAAAATGGAATAATTTGTAAATAAAAAAACCGAAGCTTATGGAATAATGCTTCGGAGTTTGTTGAAATGAAATTTAAGATTGCGACCCTAACTTTTCTTTTCAGCCGCTAAGGTAGAAAAAATCCTTTTTCTACCAAATTATTCCTCAGGCCGATTTTAGGTGCCCTAGTATCAAATTACCTAAAACTGTAAAAACTTAATTTATTATGGCCACAAATCCCCCAAAAGGTGATGGACACCGCAATGGAGCTGTGCGTGAGCGCAGTCAGGTTTTAAATCCTAAAACAGATCAGTGGGTAAAAAGAGATACCGACACTGGACGTTTTATTGATGTAAATCAAAACGGTAAACCACACAAAGGTGTAAGAAAGGAAAAGTAATTTACTTTTCACAAAAGCCTAAGCCCTCCGGGTTGAGAGTGAGGGAATTTTATGAACTATTAACTCATGCTTATGAATAGAAATTCTACTCAAAACAAAGTTAGTATTTGTAAAAAAGATGTATGCTTAAACGTATATGGCGATTTAGCCAAAGGCGTTGCAGCAACATTGAGTATTGCATTATTAGCTTATGCTGTTACACAAGTTGTAAAAGCAATTAAGTAACCAAATCAACAGTTCCGCAAAGTGCGGAACTGTTTAAAATAAATATTATAAATTTTTTAATACCCAATTTAATGAACAATCCTAAATTTCAAATTTTTAAAAGTGCTGCAAACAGCCAATATTATTACCGATTAAAAGCCGTTAATGGCGAAAACATATTAGGTAGTGAAGGTTATACAAGCAAACAAAATTGCACAAATGCAATTGCATCAGTAAAAGCAAATGCCCCATACGATAGTAGGTATGAACGTAAAGATAGTTTAACTAGCTATACTTTTAATTTAAAAGCTACTAATGGAGAGATAATTGGCAGAAGTGAATCTTATACTACAAGCTATGCAAGAGAAAATGGCATTGCTGCGGTAAAAAGAGATGCACCAATTGCAGGTGTTGAAGATTTGAGTTAAATCTTAATTGAACTATATAAAAACAGCCAAGACATTTGTTTTGGCTGTTTTTGTTTTTAAAACATTGTACTTGATTTTCTTAACTTAAAATACCTTTTCCCTATTTCTATTTGTATTATCAATATGGTCGGAATTAAAATCCTTTGTAGAATTTATCGGTAATAAATCCAAACTTAATTTTTTTCAGTTTATTGTCTTCAGGATTTAATTCTGTTGCCTTGTCCAATATTTTTAATACATTATCGTAATGTATGTAGTTAAAGCCCTGTTGACCTATCTTTTTACCTTTAGGCAAGAAGTTTGTAGTTAAAACTATTTCGTTTGAAATTTCAACAGCATTTTTAAAATAAACTATGTGTTCAGGTGCCGCAGCTACATTTCCCCAATCGTATTTTTCATATAATTTGTGTTCAACTAAACGGTCGTACCTATCAATGTATGGATGAGCATAAAAGCCAACAATAAACTGTTTGTTTAGGTGATAATTTAAACTTCTGAAAAATACAATCTCTACGTTTTGAGATTCATGTGGAGCTGGCATATTGTTAAACATAGGTGTATATGCTATATATGTTCCATCTTCCTCGCAAGGTAAAATTTCATGAGCGAAATTCAAATCTTCATGCATCCATCCATTTTCTTTAAATTTCATGAGCGAAATTCAAATCTTCATGCATCCATCCATTTTCTTTA
>CALMMX010000178.1 GCA_937868545.1 uncultured Bacteroidota bacterium | reverse complement strand
GATTAAAAAAATGGGATTTGCCAAAAGGTAAATTAGATATGGGCGAAAGTCCGGAAGAAGCTGCTATTAGAGAATGTGAAGAGGAATGTGGTATTACAAAACTTACTATTTTAAATGAACTTGCCCCTACTTATCATTTATACACCCATAAAGGTGGATTTGCACTTAAAAAAACCTATTGGTATAAAATGAAAACGGAACATGTTGGAGTGCTAGTGCCACAATTAGAAGAAAAAATTGAGCGTGCAGAATGGCTTGGGAAACAAGAAATTAATGAAATGGTTTTAAATAACTCCTACCCAGCTATTTTAGATGTGATTAAAGTGATTAATTAAGGTAATTTATTGTTTTAAAAGTATATATTTCCTTGTATTATAAATACCAAATGACAAAAAATCACCATATTACTTAAACCAAAAATCATATCAACCAATAAAAGTGCACTAATTTCTAACAAACCAAATCAAAATCATTAAAAAATAAAATATTTATCATTTAATAATTTTAACAATCTAAATTTGTTTAGATTTTAATTATATTTGAGTGATTAAATAACATATATGTCGATAAAAAAAACATTACTTGAGGATATAGCCAACCAGCTAAACGTTTCAAAAACATTGGTTTCAATGGTAATTAACGGAAAAGGTGATTCATACGGTATTAGTAAAAAAACACAACAAAAAGTGTTAGATAAGGCTAATGAGTTAGAATATACTCCAAATGTTTTTGCAAGAGCTTTAAGAACAGGCAAAAGTCATTTAATTGGGCTTTTAGTGGCCGACATTTCTAACCCATTTTATTCTCATATTGCTAAATATGTAGAAAAAGAACTAGCAGAAAAGGGTTATAATTTAATGATTTGTAGTACTGATGAAGATGCTAAAAGAGAAGAAGAATTAATTTCTTTATTTGCCGAACAGCATTTTATGGATGGTTTAATTATTGCAACTGCAAACTCTGATTATACCTATTTTGAGCGAGAAAAACTAAGAAACTTTCCTATTGTTTTTATTGATAGGTATTTGTCTAATTTAAAATCAAACTATGTAGTTGCAGATAATTACCAAGGTTCGTTCGAATTAACAGATGTGCTTATACACAAAGGTTGTAAAAACATTTTAGCCTTAAATATTTCTCCTTCTCATATTAGTTCTTTAACAGATAGGGTTAAAGGTTTTAAAGATTGCTTAGAAAAATATAACCTTCCCTTAACTAAAAATACTATTGTTGAAATATCCTTTAATGACATTCAAAATGAGGTAAGAAATACATTGGTAAAAGCCTTAAAAAAACCATTAAAAATAGATGCTATTTATACTTTAAACAATAATTTAGCGACTGCTTGTCTTAATGTTTTTAATGAATTAGGATTTGATGCCAAAAAAGAAGGCCTTCATTTTGCCTCATTTGATGATATTAGCCTATTTGATTTTGTTAAACCTTCTATTACATCGGTTTCTCAACCCATTGAACTTATTGGAAAAGAGGCCGCTAACCTTGTTTTAGAGCTAATTGACAATAAAAAGTCAAGCGATAAACAATTTAAAAATATAGTTCTACCAACCTCTATTATTTCTCGACTATAAGCCATTTTTTCTATAAAAAAAGATATATATTTATCAACTCAAAAAATTAATACTATGAACTACGATGTAATTGTAATAGGAAGTGGACCAGGCGGATATGTAGCTGCTATTAGAGCTTCTCAACTTGGTTTAAAAACCGCTATTATTGAAAAAGAAAACTTAGGAGGTATATGCCTAAACTGGGGATGTATTCCTACAAAAGCATTGTTAAAAAGTGCTCAAGTTTTCGAATATTTAAATCATGCTAAAGAGTATGGTATTAGTGCTGATAATATTAAAGCTGATTTTACTGCTGTTGTAAAACGTAGTAGAGATGTGGCTGATGGCATGAGTAAAGGCATTCAATTTTTAATGAAAAAAAATAAAATTGATGTTATTATGGGTACAGCAACCATTAAGGCTGGAAAAAAGGTAGATGTTAAATTAGCTGATGGGAAAACAGAAACTCACGAAGCAAAACATATTATAATTGCTACAGGTGCACGTTCTCGTCAATTACCAAACTTACCACAAGATGGTAAAAAAATTATTGGCTACCGCGAAGCAATGACTTTACCTAAACAACCAAAATCATTAGTTGTGGTTGGTTCAGGTGCAATTGGAATTGAGTTTGCCTATTTTTATGCAACCATGGGAACTAAAGTTACTATAGTTGAATTTTTACCAAACATTGTTCCTGTTGAAGATGAAGAAGTATCTAAACAATTAGAAAAATCATTGAAAAAAATTGGTATCGAAATTATGACAGATTCTTCTGTTGAAAGTGTAGATACTAAAGGTGATTTAAATAAAGTAAATATTAAAACTAAAACAGGTAATGTAACTATTGAAGCTGAAATAGTATTATCTGCTGTAGGTATACAAGCTAATTTAGAAAACATTGGTTTAGAAGCAGTTGGAATTGCAACAGATAAAGGGAAAATTGTAACAGATAAATATTATGCTACAAACGTACCGGGTTATTATGCAATTGGTGACTGTGTTGGCGGACAAGCTTTAGCACACGTTGCAAGTGCAGAAGGTATTACTTGCGTTGAAAAAATTGCAGGTGCTCATACTGAACCATTAGATTATAAAAACATACCAGGTTGTACATATTGCCAACCAGAAATAGCATCGGTTGGTATGACAGAAAAACAAGCTAAGGAAGCTGGTTATACATTAAAAGTTGGTAAATTCCCATTCTCTGCCTCTGGTAAAGCAAGCGCTTCTGGAGCAAAAGACGGATTTGTTAAAATAATATTTGACGCTAAATACGGCGAAATATTAGGTGCTCATATGATTGGTGCTAATGTTACAGAAATGATTGCTGAAATTGTTGCTATTCGTAAATTAGAAACTACAGGCCATGAATTAATAAAAACAGTTCACCCACATCCAACTATGAGCGAGGCAATTATGGAAGCTGCTGCTGCTGCATACGGAGAAGTAATTCACTTATAAAAACTAAACATTATAAGAAACAAACTGTTTCTTTAAAAATAAAAATATAAAAATTAAATATTATGCAATTTACATACACCGAAGAGCAATTAATGATTCAGAGTGCTGCAAGAGATTTTGCGCAAAATGATTGTAAACCAGGCGTTATTGACCGTGATGAAAATCAAAAATTTCCTGCAGAACAAGTAAAAAAACTAGGTGAATTAGGGTTTTTAGGTATGATGGTAGATCCTAAATACGGCGGTGGCGGTATGGATGCTATCTCTTACGTATTAGCAATGGAAGAGATTTCTAAAATTGATGCATCTTGTAGCGTTGTAATGAGTGTAAATAACTCTTTAGTTTGCTGGGGATTAGAGCACTTTGGAAGCGAAGAACAAAAAATAAAATATTTAACGCCTTTAGCAAAAGGCGAAAAAATAGGTGCATTTTGTTTATCAGAACCAGAGGCAGGTAGTGATGCTACATCACAACGTACCACTGCAATTGATAAAGGTGATCACTATTTAGTAAACGGTACTAAAAACTGGATTACAAATGGTAGCTCTGCTTCTATTTATTTAGTAATGGTTCAAACAAATGTTGAATTAGGGCATAAAGGAATTAATTGCTTAATTATTGAACGTGGCATGCCAGGTTTTGTAGTTGGTCCTAAAGAAAATAAAATGGGAATTAGAGGAAGTGATACACATTCTTTAATGTTTACAGATGTAAAAGTTCCTAAAGAAAATAGAATTGGTGAAGAAGGATTTGGATTTAAATTTGCCATGAAAACATTGGGTGGTGGCCGTATTGGTATTGCCTCTCAAGCATTAGGTATTGCACAAGGCGCTTACGAATTAGCTTTAGCATATTCTAAAGAACGTAAAGCATTTGGTAAATTAATATCACAACATCAAGCTATTCAATTTAAATTAGCTGATATGGCTACTCGTATTGAAGCAGCTCGTTTATTAGTACACCGTGCAGCATGGTTAAAAGACCAAGGCATGCCTTGCGAAAAAGAAGGAGCTCAAGCAAAAGTATTTGCATCAGAAACTGCTATGTGGGTTACAACTGAAGCAGTTCAAATACATGGTGGTTATGGTTATGTAAAAGAATACCATGTAGAGCGATTAATGCGTGATGCTAAAATCACTCAAATTTATGAAGGTACAAGCGAAGTACAACGTATTGTAATTTCTAGAGCTTTATTAGCTGAATAATTATAAATTTAGTATATCTAAAAAGAGACAATCTTAAAAGTCCAAAATCGTCATGCCGAACTTGATTCGGCATCTCTAAAGACATTGAATTTACTCATCTTTAGATTCTGAAACAAGTTCAGAATGACCTTAAAATTGACTTTTGAGATTGTCTCTTTTTTTATAACTATTAAACCTAATTACCTCTATTTTGTAAATCCACACATCAACTTTACTTCAAAATTTACTATATTTGTTTAAGTTGATTATTTATTCACACCCTAATTAATACACTTTAAATTTATTCTATGATTAAAAATATACTCGTTTTAATTTTATTATGCGCTAAAGTTTCTATTTCTCAAACTATAAACGGTTCTATTAAAGATAAAAGAACCAATGAACCTTTAGTTGGAGCAATGGTAATGGTAAAAGGGAGCAGTAAAGGCTCTGTAACCGATAGCGAAGGTAAGTTTTCTTTTGATGCTCCAGCGCCTCCATTTGTACTAGTAGTTTCATCTATTGGATATGTAAAAACTGAAATAACTGTAAATTCATTAGATAAACCAATTACAGTAAAAATTGAATCGGACGATATTACAACAGAAGACGTAGAAATTGTAGATACACGAATAACCGAAAAACAAAAAGAATCTCCATTAACCGTTGAAACCTTAGATGCAATTGCTATAAAAGCTACTTCGGCAGCCAATTTTTATGAAGGCTTGGGGCAATTAAAAGGCGTTGATTTAACATCGGCCAGTATAGGATTTAGAATTATTAATACTCGTGGATTTAATAGTACCTCACCTGTTCGCTCATTGCAAATTATAGATGGAGTAGATAACCAAGCGCCTGGCTTAAACTTTTCTCTTGGTAATTTTTTAGGATCTTCTGAATTGGATGTTCAAAAGGCAGAAATTATTGTTGGGGCTAGTTCCGCATATTATGGTCCTAATGCCTTTAACGGTGTTATTAGTATGAACACAAAAAATCCATTTTTAAAACAAGGCGTAAGTGCATCTATAAAAGTGGGAGAACGAAATTTATTAGATGTAGCAGTAAGATACGCCGAAGCTTTTAAAAATAAAAATGGGGTTGAAAAATTTGCTTTTAAAATAAATGCCTCATACATGCATGCAAATGATTGGCAAGCTAATAATATGGATCCTACTACACAATCTGTTGATGGTAAAGATAATTGGGGCGGATATGATGCTGTAAATAGATACGGTGATGAAGTGGTTTATTATGCAAATACTAATGGAGATAGAAGAAATGTTCCTGGATTAAGAAATTTTTACAGAACGGGTTATAAAGAATCTGATTTAGTTGATTATAATACTAAAAACATAAAATTAGGAACTGCATTACATTACCGCGTAAAACCAGAAACAGAATTAATTTATGCCTTTAATTTTGGAACTGGTACAACTGTTTATCAAGGAGATAACCGTTATAGTTTAAAAGATATTTTATTTTTTCAAAACAGATTAGAATTAGTAAAAAAGGATAAATATTTTATAAGAGCCTATGCTACTAATGAAAACGCTGGAAATAGTTATGATGCTGTTTTTACAGCACTTCTATTACAAAATAGTGTAAAAACAGATGCTGAATGGGGAAATAAAGATTATAGAAATTATTGGTCGGCCAATGTGGTTAGTCAGGTTAAAGCACTTCCTGGTTTCCCTTCTATTGGTTCATTCCCAGTTTTTAATCCTAATTATAACGAAGAGGCGGATGCTGTTTTAAGTGCTAATTCTATTCAATTACAAGCTTGGCATGATGATGCAAGGTATTATGCCGATAATAGTGGTGGTAAAAATTTCTTAGTACCAGGCACTGATGCTTTTAAAGCTGCATTCAATGATGTTATTTCGAAACCATTAAACCAAGGAGGTTCAAAGTTTATAGATAAATCGGCGCTATACCATGCGCATGGAGAATATAAATTTACTCCAAAATTTATGAATATTACAACAGGTGGAAACGTAAGACTTTATACACCAAATTCTAAAGGAACAATTTTTAGTGATACAGGAAATGTAGTAATTACAAACTATGAATTTGGTGCTTACATAGGTTTAGAGAAGAAAATATGGAATGATAAAATTAAACTAAATGCAACGACTCGTTTAGATAAAAATAAAAATTTCAATTTTATTATTTCACCGGCAGGTTCTGTAGTATATACTATCAATAAGAATAATATTTTACGTTTATCTTTTTCATCCGCAATTCGTAACCCAACCTTACAAGATCAATACTTATATTATAATGTAGGAAGAGCAATCCTTTTAGGTAATCTTAATGGTTACGATTCGTTAGTTACCATTGAATCTATAAAAGATTATTATAGTGGCATTTATGTAGATAGAAGTAAACTATCTTATTTTAGTATTGATAAAGTTAAACCAGAAAAAGTAAAATCGTTAGAAATAGGATATAGAACCACTGTGTTTAAAAATTTATTTATAGATGGAAGCGCCTACTACAGTATTTATAAGGATTTTTTAGGGTATAAAATTGGTGCAGATGTTAATTTTAATCCAAGTAGCCCAAATGATATTTCTGCTATTGCATTTTATAGAATTGCTTCAAATGCTACAAGTATAGTTACAACCCAAGGTGCATCAATTGGTGCAACTTACTATTTCAAAAAATTCTTCTCACTTACTGGTAACTATTCAAGAAATGAAATACTCAAACAAGATAAAAATGATGCGATTATTCCTGCCTTTAATACACCAAAAGATAAATTTAATGTAGGAATTAATGGTAGAGATATTAAATTTAAAATACGCACAACTGCTAAAAGCGATGAAACACAAAAATACATTTCATTAAATGATTTTGGCTTTAGTATTAATTACAAATGGGTTGCTGGTTATTACTTTGAAGGTTCTCCACAGTTTACTGGTACAGTGCCAGAATATGATATGTTAGATGCTCAAATAAGTAAATTTGTACCTAAAATAAAAACTACCTTTAAACTAGGGGCTTCAAACATATTAAACAATCAAAAATTCCAAGTATATGGTGGCCCAAGAATTGGACGTATGGCTTATTTTTCGGTTTTATTAGAATTGGATAAATTTTAACAACTCTTTAATTTAAAAAACTTAAAAAAAACGTATATTTACTTAAATATAAAAATTAACTATAAAAAAAACTCTACAATCTCTCGCAATATTTTGCGGACTAATGATTTCGGGATCTACCTTTGCACAAAGGTATATTAGCCCAACCACATTTACTGCTGTAAATACAACTACTAATGTTATTTATGGTAATAATATTTCTGTATTATCTGGTACACCTACACCATCTAATTTAATTATGGATGTATACGAGCCAGCAGGTGATGTTTTAACTGCAAGACCAGCTATTATTATTTTGCATACTGGTAGCTTTTTACCAGCAGTAGCAAACGGACAAGCAACAGGTAAAAGAACAGATAGCGCAGTTGTTGCTATGTGTGTTCAATTTGCTAAAAAAGGATACGTTGCAGTTGCAGTGGATTACCGTTTAGGATGGAATCCAGTTTCAACAAATCAAGATGTAAGAACAGGTACACTTTTAAATGCAGTTTACCGTTCGGTACAAGATGTTAAAAACTGTGTACGTTTTTTAAGAAATGATGCTGCTACTACAAATACGTTTAAGGTTGATCCTAATAAAATTGTAGTTGGTGGTTTTGGTTCGGGTGGGTATACAGCTTTAGCTGTTGCTACTTTAAACAAAGTTTCTGAAATTACTTTAAATAAATTTATTGATTTCAATACTTTGCCTTTAACTCCATTTCCTTATGTAGACCAATCGGTTTCTGGTAATTTTGATGGAACAAATGTTACAGCATTAAATAATCCTACACCAAGTTATTCTACATTCAGTTCAACTGTAAATTTAGTTTTTAATATTGGTGGTGCATTAGGAGATACAACTTGGTTAGAAGCTGGTGAAACTCCAATTATTTCTATGCAAACTTCAAAAGATCCATTTGCACCTTATAAAACAGGTAATGTAATTGTACCAACTACGGGAGAATTTGTAGTAGAAGCAAGTGGAAGTTACGAAATAGCTAAAAGACAAAAAAATTAGATGCAAATGCTATCTTTAATAAATTAGTTTTTAGCGATGTTTTTACAACAAAAGCAAATGCAAACAGTGATGGTAACCCAGCATTATACCCATTTATTACTCCAGCACCTACAGGTTCATTAAATTGTATGGGAGCAGGTACTGCACCACAAATTGAACAAGGTAGCCCATGGGATTGGTGGAACGAAGCCGTGTTTATTGCTTCTTACAATGCATATAGTGGAACTACAAATGGTTCTATCGTAAACTGCATGAAGAAAACTGATAATCCTGATATGTCTGCTACAAAAGGTAGATTATACATTGATACTATCCAAGGTTTTTTAACTCCACGTATTGCTTGTGTATTAGGTTTAGTTTCTACTTGCCAATATGTTGGTGTTAACGAAAATACAGCAGATGCTTCAAACATCAGTATTTATCCTAACCCTACTTCATCTGATATTAATTTTACAATTTCAGGTGGTAAAACAATATCAACTGTAAAATTATTTGATGCTACAGGCCGTTTAGTTGCTAATGTTGCTAATGTAAACGCAACAGATTACAAATTATTAAACAAAAACTTTAACGCAGGTTTATATTTTGCAGTTATTGAATTAAGTAATAAAAGTGTAATTACTAAAAAAGTAATGATAGACTAATTTTAAAATCTATATTTAAAAGCTCCCATTTAATTTTTAAATGGGAGCTTTTTTTTTGAATAAATATTGGATGCTTTGTATTGCAAATGAATTGAATTATATTTTTGATTGGCATAATTTCTTTAGTAAAACTAAAGAATAAGACTATTTATAAAATAAACGAGAAGAAGAAATAATCTTTTTAATTTGTTCTTCTTCTAAACCTAGATCAATGAAAATATTTACGATTAAAATTATTTGTGCTTTATAAAACCAATTCCTTACTTGAACATCTGTAGATCTAGAATGATTTATATGTGTTAAACTATCTCTCCATTTAACTAAATTTTTAGCAATATCATTTTCGTTGTCAAATAAATAGTCAAAAATATTTTTATTTTTTATTAATTCTTCTATTCTTTCGATTAAATATACTTCTTTTTTTCCTCGAGGCTTTGCGTTTTTGTCTATCCACGCTTTATCTTCTCTACTTAAACATGTTGCAGCTTGTTTTATACGATTCTTAGTGATATTAAATTCTGTATTAATATTAGAAATACCATATTTTATGCGATGATAAGATTCTAAAGATTGAACAATATTAAGAAAAGCGTTGTTGTAATTTACATTGCTCATTAAAAATCCTCCACTTTGCCAAAATGGTTTAATTGCATGAAAAAAAATATCATATACAGGTTCAAATTTGTCATACTCGCTAAACCAATTTTGAATAAACTTAACTATTTCCGTTGTTTTAAAATTTTTGAAACAAATAAGCATTTCATTTGCATGAACATAATCAGTTTTATTTTGGTCTTCAATAGAATTTCGATTGAAAATTTCAATCGGATAGTTTTCTAAATCAGAATTATGAGATTCTTTTAATTCAATAGCTTTTTCTGAATAGCCAATGCGACTTTTAACAGATAATGGTTTCCCTATAAAGAGCATTAATAAATTTTGAAGTTTTACAATTAAATTTAAAAAATCAACAAATGGTACATGCTGTTTAAAAGAAAAATTCGCATAATAATTTATATCTGTGCGGAGTGGCGTTTCATGGCCACCTGTTATAGAACAATCTCTCTCAAACGACAAGATGCATTGTTCATTTAATTCAACAATAATATCTTTTTTGGATTTGTATTTAGTTGAAAAAGAGCCATCATCTTCAATATCTATTTGAAAAAGAGTTTCATTATCGGTAGCTAACCATTGGTCAAAATAATTAAACTCAATTTTTATTTTTTTTAATTTGATGTCGTCTTCGGCATTAAATTGGCAACCAATAAAAACAAAGTGTGGTGAAAATTTACTCAATGTAAGATTTTTACTAATAGGTTCTTCATTTGTGGGGACGCAATTTAGTATTGTAATATTACTCTTAATTGAATGACCAATTAAAAGTTTATGTTTAAAGTCTTGTATTATTCTTTTTTCGGAAAATAGTTGCAGAGAAATTGTAGAATTAATTTCGTCTATTGTTAGAATACCAGGAATTTTAGTTTCCTGGTTGTCAGCTAAAAACCATTCTCCTTTAATCGGTTCCATTAATAATTATTTTTTCTTTTTCACTTTCTCTTTAGTAAATAAATCCGCTGTGTATTTTTCATACAGTTCAAATAAAAATTCCAGTCGTTTTGCTTCGCTAATAAATGATTGTGGACGATATGATAAATCAACTGCTTTATCTAATTCATTATGTGCTTTTACTAATATTGGTGGCATTGTTAATGGATCATATAAATCAGCTAATGAACTATTAGGAAATTCAGCTCTTGCATCTAATACTTTTTGTGCTTTTTCTTCAATGGTTTTTATTTGCTTATCGCTAGGGTTTTCAGGAAATGGGAAGTTATTATAAACTATACTTGCTGAATATTGAAAACGACTCTCCAACCTACCGCAGACATTAGCCATCCAAGTCATATGCATTTGCGAAGTCATAATACCAAACATATGCAAATTAGCATTTGGAATAATCAAAGCACTTCCACTAGTTATTGTTGTTGGCTCTAGAATACCAATTGGTATATATTTTCTGTTTTCGGAAGAAACTTTTGGAATGATAATGTATTTTGAATTTGGTTGACGTATTTCGCCAAATAACATTGGTTTTTCAGCAAGTTTTTTTGTGGCTTCTCTATTACTACTTAATCTAAATTTTTTTGTTTTTTCTATTCGGTCAATAATAAATTTAGAGTTCTTTAAAATAGCAGGTTCAATGTTTTGCAACCATAAACACCAACGCTTTTTATTATTAATAAACTCATCACCACCTGTATATTTCTTAATTGCAAGACTAATTTGAGGTTCAT
>CALMMX010000177.1 GCA_937868545.1 uncultured Bacteroidota bacterium | reverse complement strand
TGTTAGAAAACTATAGTACTAATCCTGAAATTAAAGGCATAGTAGATAATACTGAAATGTATTTTGTTCCATGTGTAAATCCGGATGGCTACATTTACAATCAAACTATAAATCCAAGTGGTGGCGGTATGTGGCGTAAGAACAGAAGAAACAATGGAGATGGAACTTTTGGAGTTGATTTAAATAGAAATTATGGTGGGCATTGGGGCTATGATAATTTGGGTTCTTCGCCAACTACTTCTTCAGATACTTATAGAGGAACCTCTGCATTTTCTGAACCAGAAACACAAGCCATGAGGGATTTTTGTAATTCACGAAGTTTTAAATCGGCTTTAAATAATCACACCTATAGTAATTTACTAATTTATCCTTGGGGTTATATCCCAAGTTTTTATACGCCAGATTCTGCTCTGTATGTAAACTGGGCAAATTTATTAACTAAAGATAATCAGTTTTTGTATGGAACTGGAGATCAAACTGTGAATTATACAACCAATGGCGATAGTGATGATTGGATGTATGGTGAGCAAGTTACAAAACCAAAAATTATGTCGATGACGCCAGAAGCTGGTAGTTCAGATGATGGTTTTTGGCCTGATATTACACGTATTGAAGAAATATGTAAAACAACCTTGTCTCAAAACATAAATATGGCGATGTTAGTTACCAATTATGCTTTAGTAAAAGATAGTAGTGATAAATTTATGTTTCAGCCAAGTGCTTATATTAAGTATAATGTAAAGCGCTTAGGTTTACAAAGCGGAAGTTTTACGGTTTCAATTGTTCCAGTTGGTGCAGGAATTGCAACTGTTGGTGCGCCTAAAGTATACAGTAGTTTAAGCATACTTCAAAGTAAAACAGATTCTATTTCTTATACTTTATCTAGTGGTTTAACAGTAGGACAAAGAATTAAGTTTTTGTATTCTGTAAACAATGGTATGTTTTCATACTCAGATACATTAACTAAAATTTATGGTAACCCTGTTACTTTATTAGCTGATAATTGCAGTAACCTATCTCAATGGACAAATGTTGGTTTTGGAATTTCTAGTACTGATTTTGTGAGTGCTGGTGGAAGTGTTGCCGATAGCCCAATAGGTGAATATGGCAGTAATCAAAATAAAAGCCTTACTTCAATTGCTACGTTAAATCTTACTGATGCTGTTTATGCACACATGCAATTTTACACTAAGTTTGATATTGAAGAATTGTATGATTGGGCTCAAGTACAAATTAGTCAGGATGGCGGCACTACATGGTTTCCTCTTTGCGGTAAACATTCATCATTAGGTAGTTCTTTCACAACTGTTTTTGGAGAGCCTTTATATGATGGCAGCAAGCAAGCATGGACGTTTGAAGAGATTAATTTATCTGATTATATTGGACAAAATGTAAAAATCAAATTTAGTTTTATGAGTGAAAAAAAAAAAAAAAAAGACGGGTTTAATGTTGATGATGTATTAATCCGAAAAATTGGTGGACCAGGCGTTGGCTTAAATGAAATTACAAAGGCTGAAACTAACATATATCCTAATCCTGCAACTAATGAGATTTTTATTAACTCTAACATTGTTTTAACTAGTTATAGCATTACTAATCAATTAGGGCAAATAGTTCAAAGTG
>CALMMX010000176.1 GCA_937868545.1 uncultured Bacteroidota bacterium | reverse complement strand
CCGGTTGGAAAAGATTCGCAGACAGGAGATAACATTTGATAAAGATGCAGATGTATATTTAAAAAATAATATTGGAAGCACTTTAATGAATTTAGAACGTTATTCTGAGGCTAAACCTTATTTGGTAGAAGCTTTTTTTAGCGCAAGAAATTCAGGAAAAAATATAGAGTCAATGATTTCAGCAAGTTATAACCTTGCTGAAGTTTATGAGCAATTGGGGGATTACAAATCTGCTATGGATTATATTGATATTTATATAAACCTTAATGATTCTTTAAATAATGTTCAGAATACCAAAAATTTATCTGAGATAGAGGCTAAATATCAAAATGAAAAAAAGGAAAAACAAAACGAAATTTTAAATGAAAGATTAAAAAGTAAATCCATGCAAATGTACTTTGCATTAGGTGGTATTTTATTATTATGTGGGTTGGTTTTCTTCGTTATTAGAGGTTTAAAACAAAAGCAAAGAGCCAATTTTAAATTAGAAGAAAAAAATAAAATTATTGAAGAAAAAAGTTTAATTGTTGAAGAACAGCACAATGATATTAAATCGAGTATAAAATACGCAGAGCGCATACAGCAAGCTATTTTACCTCCAGATAAATTATGGAAATCCATTTTGCCAAAATCGTTTTTATTATATCAACCTAAAGATGTTTTAAGTGGAGATTTTTATTGGGTTGAAGAAACAACTGATTATGTTTTTGTTGCTGCTGCAGATTGTACAGGTCATGGTGTGCCTGGGGCTTTAATGAGTATTGTAAATTATAATTTATTAAATAGGGCAGTATTAGAAAAAGGATTAACTAAAGCAGGTGAAATTTTAGACAATGTGAATGAATGGCTAACGCTTTCTTTACATCAAACTTTTCAAGAGTCTACCGTTAGGGATGGAATGGATTTGAGTTTATGTGTGATAAACAAAAAAACAAAGGAATTAAATTTTGCAGGTGCTTTTAATTCAATTTACATTTTAAGAAATAATGCAATAGAAGAACTTATACCAGATAAACAACCTGTGGGAGCATTTATTGAAGATAGCATTAAGCCTTTTACAAACAGGTATACAACTTTAACAAATAACGATGTTGTTTACATGTTTACTGATGGCTATGCCGATCAATTTGGAGGTGAAAAAGGCAAAAAATTTAAATATAAAAACCTTCAAAATTTATTATTAGGTATTCATCAATTACCTTTTGATGAACAAAAAACACTAGCATCCAAAAGAATTAATGATTGGAAAGGCAATTTAGAGCAAGTTGACGATATTTTGTTAATTGGTTTTCAATTAGTGTAATTAATTTTCTATTAACAAACATTAGTAAAGAAATTTAAAAATTAAAGTCCAATAAAAACTATTTGGTGCTAAATTTGAGTATTAAATTCAGATTTTTAAATTTTTAGATTATGTCAACACGTATATTTTATATTCTAATCCCCATTTTATTGTTTTCTTTTAATGCATTTTCTCAAGATGATGAAGAGGAAGATAAAGGTTCAAAGAAATTTTGCAATGAAATTGACAATAAGGAAGCTTTAAAGTTATTTGAAAAAGCTACTGATAAAAAAAAGTATAAAAAGCCTGAGCGCTTGGAGTTTTTGAGAAAATGTTTAGCGGCAGAGCCAGAGTTTGCAGAAGCTAATTTAGCAATGGGAAATGAAATTGTAGTTACCTCTAAACTTAATAATAAATCATTTTCGCCAGCTATTCCTTATTTTTATAGAGCCATTGCAAGTTGCCCTCAAATTCATTCAGAGCCTTATTATTTTATTGGTTTTAATTATTACGAAGAAGTAAAAAATGATTCAGCAATAAAATACCTCGAAAAATTTATAAAGTTTAAGGATGAGGACATGAAAAAATTTGCCAAAGATT
The DNA here is from genome assembly GCA_937868545.1 of uncultured Bacteroidota bacterium. GTDB lineage: Bacteria > Bacteroidota > Bacteroidia > B-17B0 > Aurantibacillaceae > UBA4416. The sequence goes on along the minus strand of CALMMX010000176.1, from coordinate 5,369 downwards.
ACGAGGCAGAAATTTACCAAGCAAAAGAAATGGTGAAGTATGCAAAAAAAGAAGGCGAATTAAAAAAGAAAATTGTACCATTCGATCCAAAAGTTGTAAAGGGGGTATCAACTGAGAGAGATGAGTATTTGGCTTATATTTCTCCAGATGATAAATTATGTTTTTTTACTCGTAAAGTTCCTGTAGATAGTAAAAACACTGTTTATGCTTCTGATAAGCAAAAAGAAGTATTTATGTTAGCTGAAAGAGATAAAACAGGAGTATTTAATAATGGTGATTTAATGCCTCCTCCTTTTAATGTAACTGATGATGGTCAAGGTGGGCCTTCTATTTCAATTGATAACAAGAAGTTGTATTTTTCTATGACTCGTAATGAAGGAGGCGCTCAACAAAACTGTGATATATATGTCAGTGAAAATATAAATGATGAATGGCGAGATATAAAGAAGTTAAGCGCAAATGTTAATCATCCAATATATTGGGATTCTCAGCCAACAGTAAGTGCTGATGGTAATACTATTTATTTTGTAAGTGATAGACCAGGTGGGCTAGGTGGTTTAGATATTTATTATACCATTCGTGATCCCAAAACAAATGAATGGAGTGTTCCAAAAAATGCTGGTGCAAAAGTAAATACATCTGGTGATGAAAAAACACCTTTTATTCACTCTGATAGTGAAACCCTTTACTTTAGTAGTAATGGTCATTTTGGTTTTGGAGGCTATGATATTTTCTATATTAGAAAAAATGATAAAAAAGAATGGCTTGATGCTGAGAATATTGGATATCCAATAAATACAGAAGCTGACGATACAGGTTTTTTTGTAAGCAGAGATAGTAAAACGGGTTATTTCTTTTCGTTTGATGAAGGAAAAATGCGTGGCAAAGGAGTAGGGCGTTATGATTTATATTCGTTTGAATTATATAAAGAAGCAAGGCCACAAGAAGTTGTATTTTTTAGTGGGGAAATAAAAGATAAAGTAGGAAATGTTATTGATGGGGGTAGAGTTGAGGTTACAAATACTGTAACTAAAGAAAAAACACATGCTTTATTAGATTCATCATCAGGTAAATTTATGGTGGCTGTGAATGTAAAAGCAAAAGAAGATTTATTAATTACTGTTAAGAAAAACGATTATGCTTTTAGTTCAAAAGTGGTAAGTGTAAAAGATATTATTGCTGCAGCAACTTCAGCAAAGCCAAATACACCTGCGCCAGAACCTAAGCCAGTAAAAATGGAAATAGATGAAGCTAAAACGGGGAGTTCGTTTGTACTTAATAATTTATTATATAATACCAATTCGGCCGATTTAAAAAAAGAATCATTTATAGTTCTCGAATCGTTTATTGAGTATTTAAAAGATAATCCTACTATTCGTATAGAAATTCAAGGGCATACAGATAATGTTGGTAACGCAGCTGCAAACCAGGCTTTATCTGCTAATAGAGCCTATACTGTTAAGGCATTTTTAGAAGAAAAAGGAATTGATGGAAAAAGAATTTCTGCAAAAGGATATGGTTCGTCGAAACCCATTGCTGATAATACTACAGAAGAAGGGAAATCCAAAAATAGAAGAACAGAGTTTTTAATTACCGAAAAATAATTTATATTTATAGTTATATCAATAAATCTATATAAATGAAAAAAGTAATTTTAGTATGTTTGACCTTAGCTTTTATAAATGTTAATGCTCAAAGTAGTTTCGAAAAAGGAACTAATGTAATTAGTTTAGGTGGCGATTTAGGAATTTATAATTACGTGTCAACCATAGGTTCTTCTAATAAGTCGGATAATAATTTGGCTGCCAATAAAATGTTGACTTTGCAATACGAAAGAGGTATTTTAAATTGGTTAGGAGTTGGCGTTAAATTGCAACGTTCTAATTATTTTACTTCTACAGATACTGTAACTCAAACAAAAGCGTCTATTAAAGCATTTGATGCTCTATTGGTAATTAATGGACATTTTATTAGAGCAAAACGAGTTGATATGTATGCAGGCTTTAATATTGGCTATTCTGCATTAAATTGGGAAGCACGTGATGCTTATGTTTCAAATGCAAAAGGAGGAGGATTAACTTACGATTTTCATGTGCAACCACGTTTTTATTTTGGAAATCATATTGGTATGTTTATTAATTTGGCCTATGTTCATTATAATTATCAAAATATGGATTTCACAAATACGTTTACCAAAATTGATGATGTTTTGGATTTAAAAGGTGGAGGAATGAATTTTGGAATTGGATTACAAGCAAAATTTTAAAACAATTTAACCTTATTTGTAAAAAAAAGAGGATATCTTTACCGTATAAATTAATCTATTAAAAAAACACTATATGTATCCAGAAGCCCTAGTAAAACCAATGAAAGATGAACTTGTTAGCGCAGGTTTTGAAGATGTTACTACACCAGCTCAAGTTGATGAAGTATTAAAAAATGAAGGAACCGTTTTAATGGTTGTAAATTCAGTTTGCGGTTGTGCTGCTGGAGCTTGCCGTCCAGGAGTTAAAATGAGTTTAGATAACGTTAAGAAACCTTCAAAATTAACTACAGTATTTGCAGGTTTTGATGCTGATGCGGTAAATCAAGCACGTAAGCATTTTGCACCATATCCGCCATCATCGCCATGTATTGCATTATTTAAAAATGGAGAATTGGTTCATTTTGTTGAAAGACATAATATTGAAGGAAGAAATGCAGCAATGATTTCTGAGCATTTAAAAATGGTTTATGACGAGTTTTGCTAGTTAAGCATTACAAACAATTCATTTTTAAAAAGTATAAAAAACTAAAAGCCTTAACAAAAGGCTTTTTTTTATTTTTATAATATGGAAATCATATCTAATTATTCTTTAAAACAGTTAAATACTTTTGGTATTGAATCATTTGCTAAGTTGTTTGTGCGAGTAAATTCTGAACAACAAATAATAGATTTAATTAAAACAAATGAATTTAAAACAAACCAACATTTAATAATTGGTGGAGGAAGTAATTTGTTATTTACCAAAAATGTAGATGGAATAGTAATTAAAAATGAATTAGTAGGAATACATGTAGTTAATGAAACAGAGGAATTTGTTTATGTAAAATCATCGGCAGGAGTTGTTTGGCATGAGTTTGTAATGTGGTGTATAGATAAAAATTATGCTGGAGTTGAAAATTTGGCTTTAATACCAGGTTGTGTAGGAGCTAGTCCTATGCAAAACATTGGAGCGTACGGTGTAGAAATTAAAGATACTTTTTTTGAATTAGAAGCCATTGAATTAGCAACAGGTAATAAAAGAGTTTTTACAAAAGATGAGTGTAAATTTGGCTACAGAGAAAGTGTATTTAAACGCGATTTAAAAAACAAGTTTATAATTACATCAGTTACTTTTAAGTTGAGCAAGCAACCTGTATTTCATATGGAATATGGAGCTATAAAGCAGGAGCTAGATGCCATGAAGGTTAGTTCAATAACAATTAGCGCAATAGCACAAGCTATTATAAATATTAGAAGTAGTAAATTGCCTAATCCAAAGGAAATTGGCAATGCAGGTAGTTTTTTTAAAAATCCAGAAGTAAATGCGGCAACCTATGAAAGATTAAAAAATGAGTTTCCTGCCATTGTTGCTTATCCGTTAGAAAATGGAAATTTTAAATTAGCAGCAGGTTGGTTAATTGAGCAAAGCGGTTTAAAAGGATTTACAGAGGGAGAAGCAGGAGTTCATAAATTACAAGCCCTTGTGTTGGTCAATTATGGCTCTGCAACAGGATCACAAGTGTATAATTTATCAACTCATGTGTTAGATACCGTTTATAAGAAGTTTGGTGTTGAGCTAGAAAGAGAAGTAAATATTGTATAGAGAGTTTGTCGTAATTATTTTATAGCCTCTTCAATAAAGTGTTTGCTTTTTAATACTGCTGCTTTTAAAATTTCACTATTATTGGCAGAGGTTTGGGTTAAAGAGTTTATCCAACACATTGTATATATTAACTGAGTTGTGTTATCTGAAAGTGCTATAGCATTATTATCTACATAGCCTGAAAATGAGGGGTGTTCTATTATTTCAAATTTTACACAGTAAGGAATAGCGGTAATTTTTTCTATAATAGTCATAGTTTGATTTGGTAAACTTACAGTCATTTTACGCAGTGTCGCATCTTTATTTTTCTCTAGTATTATTACGTTTGAAACATTTGGAACAAAATGTTGAGGTTGTTCAATTTTAAAAAGTAAATGTTCCCAAACTTCTTGTAATGGTGCATTTATTATTTCTGTATGTGATATTGCTTGAAACATATATTGTAAAAAATGTTTAGTATAGTAATTAATTAATCCAAATGAGCATTGATAGCCACAATCAAACCATCAGCATTAATTGTGAAATTTAAACCACCAGTTTCGTGTCCAAAATCGCCTGTAAAATCAACTTGTGCAAGGGCTTGTGTTTTGCTAATGAGTTTTAGAGATTCTAATTTGGTTACTGTGTTATAGCCTACAAAATATTTCTCTAAGTAGTTTTTTACACCTGCTGCATTTTTAAATTTTTGCCCAACAGATACATCTTCAATAATGACATCTATTGCAAATAAAGTAAGGGCTTTCGTTACATCAAATTGGTTAGTTGCGTCTATAAATTGTTGAATGATGGATTTGATGTTCGGGTCTTTCATTTTTTTGTTTAAATAAAGTAAATGTAAGTTATTTAATAATTATAGATAGCTATTAATTGCTTCAAATAAAAACACCCCCTGCTATGTAACAGAGGGTGTTTAAATCAGCGCAGACCTTTCAGGTTTTAAAAACATGAAAGGTCTCGAGCGCAGGAATATTAAGCCTTTACAGAAGCACGAATAATATTTAATGCGCCACCTGCTTTAAACCACTCAATTTGTTGAGCATTGTAGCTATGGTTAACATTAAATTCTTCTTTTGTACCATCTGCATGGTTTAATGTAATTGTTAATTGTACACCTGGTGCAAATGTTGTTAAACCAGTTACATCAATTACATCATCTTCTTTAATTTTATCGTAATCAGCAGTGTTAGCAAATGTAATTCCTAACATACCTTGTTTTTTTAAGTTTGTTTCGTGGATACGAGCAAAAGATTTTACTAATACCACTTTAACACCTAAATGACGAGGCTCCATTGCTGCGTGCTCACGAGATGAACCTTCACCATAGTTTTCATCACCAACTACAATTGACCCAATGTTTTGAGCTTTGTATGCACGTTGAACTACAGGAACTCCTTCGTAAGTACCAGTTAATTGGTTTTTAACTGAATCTGTTTTATCGTTAAATGCATTTACTGCACCAATTAACATGTTGTTAGAAATGTTATCTAAGTGACCACGGAATTTTAACCATGGACCAGCCAT
>CALMMX010000175.1 GCA_937868545.1 uncultured Bacteroidota bacterium | reverse complement strand
AATTAAATAAGTTAGTGAAAATAATTTCGTATGACGAGGCTGCTAATATTGTTGGAAAACATTTTTCTACTATTAATGATAAGCTTTTAAATACCTTACAATTACAGCGTAATTTAGGTTCTATTCTTTCAACAGAACTTTTGAGCGCAAGTATCAATCAAAAAATGGAAGAGCTAAAACCTATTCCATTTTCCTCTGCCATTGATTTATCACAAAATAAAAAGTACGTTAAATACGCACTTCCTCCGTTAGTATTATTTATATTAATTTTTACGGTAAAGCCAAGCATTATTACAGACGGAACAGAAAGGTTGTTGTATCATCAAACTTATTTTGAAAAGGCAGCGCCATTTAAATTTTCTATTATTAATAAAGATTTAACGGCTGTGCAACAACAAGATTATGAACTGAAATTAATGCTCGATGGTAATGAAATTCCAAATGAGGTGTTTATAATGGTTGATGGAGTAGAGCATAAAATGGAAAAAATTGATAATTTAAACTATACCTACATATTTAAAAATGTTCAAAAAAATGAAGAGTTTGTTTTTAATGCAGCTGGTTTTAATTCTAAATCATATGAATTAAGTGTGTTGCCAAAACCAATGCTTGTAAAATTTCAGGCGAATTTAGTGTATCCATCCTACTTAAATAAAAAACCTGAAAACCTTTCTAATGTTGGAGATTTACAAATACCTCAGGGCACGAAAATAAAATGGACGTTTTATACCAAAAACACAGATAATGTATTTCTGAATTTTGCAGATAGCTTAATTGATATTTCAAAGTCAAGTACTGATGAGTTTTTATTTGCAAAGCAAATTATGCAAAGCCAATCGTATTCAATAAAAACGTCAAATCACTTCTTAAAGCAAATTAATGATTCTATTAACTACACCTTAAATGTTATTCCTGATCAATATCCTATCATAGATGTAAGCAACAAGCAAGATTCTCTGAACAATCAAAATATTTATTTTTCGGGTTCTATTAAAGATGATTATGGCTTTACAAAATTAGTATTTAGATACACACGCATTGGCACTGACAGTGCAGGAAAGTTATATTCTAAGCAAGGGGAAATGCCTATTGGAATTAATAAACAAAACATTAATCAACCCTATTTTTATTTTTTTGATGCTTCGCAATTTAATTTAAACCCAGGCGATAAAGTAGAATATTATTTTGAAGTATGGGATAATGATGGGGTAAATGGCTCAAAATCTGCTAAAACACAAGTCATGGAGTTTATAGCCCCTACTATTGATGAAATAAATAAAGCTACTGATAAAAATAATTCAGAAATTAAAAAGGACATTGAGGATGGAATGAAGAAAGCAAAAGATTTGCAAAAAGACATTAATGACCTCAGCAAAAAATTGACCGATAAAAAACAAATGGGTTATGAAGAAAAGAAAAAATTAGAAGAGATTCTTAAAAAAGAAAACGAATTAAAAAACAAAATTGAAGAGGCAAAACAAGAGAATCAGCTTAACAACAAACAGCAGCAAGAACTTACAAAAGAGGATCAGTCTCTTTTAGAGAAGCAACAACAATTAGAAAAATTGTTTGAAAACATTATGACTCCCGAAATGAAAAAACTATTTGATGAGTTAAATAAGTTGCTTGATAAATTAGATAAAAACCAAGTTCAAGAAAAACTTGATGAGTTAAAGCTAACCAACAAAGATATGGAGAAGGAGTTGGATAGAACTTTAGAGGCTTTTAAACAAATGGAAGTGGAGCAAAAAATGCAACAAGCCATTGATAAATTGGATGATATTAAATCTAAACAAGATGAATTAAAAAATGAAACTGAGGATAAGAAAAATGCTGATAAGCAAGATGATAAAAAGAATTCTAAAGAAAATGAGAAGTCGGACCCTAAAAAATTAGAAGAAAAGCAAAATGAATTGAATAAACAATTTGATGATTTAAAAAAGGATTTAAAAGAATTAGACCAAAAAAATAAAGAGTTAGAAGCGCCAAATCCATTACCAAAAAACGAAGAAAAACAAAACGAAGTGTCGAAAGACATGCAACAAAGTTCTGAAGAGTTAAATCAAAAAAACAAAAAGGATGCTTCAAAATCTCAAAAAGAAGCTAGTGATGGCATGCAAGAGATGAAAGATCAAATGCAAAAGGCAATGGATGAAATGGAGAAGGAAGAGCAAGAAGAAGACATGCAGGCTTTGCGTCAAATTTTAGAAAACTTATTGAATCTATCATTTGGACAAGAAGATTTAATGAAGCAACTTTCAAAAATTAAACAAGATAACCCGCAGTATTTAGCAATCCCAAAAGTACAACGTAAGTTGCAAGACGATTCTAAAATTGTAGAAGATAGTTTATTAGCATTAAGTAAGCGCAATCCAAAAATCAGTGCAACTGTAAATCGTGAAATTTCTTCAATAATAATGAACATGAACAAAACAATTGGTTCATTAGAAGAACGCTCACAAGCTGACGCTCAAATTAGAATGCAATATTCAATGACTTCAATTAATAATTTGGCATTATTACTCAATGAATCACTAGAGCAAATGCAACAACAAGCTAAAGCTAATCAAAAGCCTGGTTCGGGTAAATGCAAAAAACCTGGTAAAGGTTCTAAGCCATCTAGTAAACCTGGCGAAGGAAAACCAAGTATGCAAAGCATGAAACAAATGCAAGAGCAGTTAAACAAACAACTTGAAGAGCTTAAAAAGGCATTAGAAAAAGGTCAAAAACCTGGTGGCGAAAAGCCTGGAAATAAACCAGGAGATAAGCCGGGTGGCAATAAACCTGGTGGACAAAAACCTGGTGGGCAAGGTGGAATGGGCACTCAAGGGCAAGGTAACCAAGGTATGCCTGGCCTAAGTGAGCAGTTAGCAAAAGCAGCTGCGCAGCAAGAAGCTCTAAGGAGACAAATGCAGCAAATGCTCGATAAAATTAAAAAGGATGGTGGTTCTAGTCCTGGAGGAAATATAGCAGAAATGATGGAACAAACAGAAACAGATATTGTAAATAGACGTATCACACAAGAAACGATGAAACGCCAACAAGATATTATTACAAAATTATTGGAAAGCGATAAAGCTGAAAGAGAAAGGGAGCAAGACGAAAAACGCAAAAGTAATGAAGCAAAAAATCAAAATTTAAGTAACCCTAAGCAATTTTTAGAGTATAAAAGACTAAAGGAAAAAGAATTGGAATTGTTAAACACCGTTCCCCCAAGTTTAACTCCTTATTATAAAGAGAAAGTAAATAACTATTTTAATAATGTAAATAAATGATACCAGCTAAAGGAGAAAAATTAGACATGCTGTCCTCCACAGAAAACATGAGATTAGTGGAGCGTTTAGTAGAAGATGTGTGCGAAGTATTTAGTGTAAATGAAGATAGTTACGGAAATATTTTAATAGCTGTTACTGAAGCAGTAAATAATGCTATTTATCATGGCAATGAAGGGAATCCAGAAAAACATATAAAAATTGGTTTTGAATCAGGTGAAAAAAACATAAAATTTTCAGTGTCTGATGAAGGTAAAGGTTTTGATTATGAAAGTTTACCCGACCCAACCGATCCAATAAATATTGACAAACCACAAGGTCGTGGTGTTTTTTTAATGAAGCATTTAGCAGATAAGGTGGAGTTTAATAATAATGGACAAGAAGTATTACTGACTTTTAATTTGAATTAATGATTTCATTTCATAATCAATCTATTTCTTTTAAATTAAAAGAAAAAACAAAAATTAAACAGTGGATTAAAACCATTACAGAGAAGGAAAAGCATATTTTAGGTGATATAAATTATGTTTTTTGTACAGATGATGAACTTCTTGAAGTTAATCAAAAACATCTAAATCATAATACTTATACAGATATAATAACTTTTGATTATACCGAATCAAAAACAATAAATAGCGACATTTTTATAAGCATTGATAGAATCACTGAAAATGCAAAAAAATTTGAAGTTACCTTTGAAGATGAACTTCACAGAGTGATGATTCACGGAATTTTACACCTTTGTGGTTATAAAGATAAAACCAAAGCAGATGCAGATTTAATGAGGAAAAAAGAAAATCAAGCATTGAAGCTGTTTGTAAATGTGTAATTACGTTTTTCTTATCTGGTTCATTTTTTAGATTTCGAGACTGTTATATTGTTTATAATTTTATTAACAAAAATATTCCGGCTTTAAAATTGCCATTAAAACTATGTCAACATGATTTTTATCAGCATAAAAAGACCGAATTGTTGGATAAAACACACTTGTTAAATCCAAACACTTATTGAAAAACGCCTTTTTTGTTAATAAATTTTTGTTGTTTTAAAAATTTCTATATCTTAGCATCCTATAAAGTTTAATTAAAACTATGAAAAACTTAAAAAAACTAGCTTTAACCACTACCGCAGTTATTGCACTTGTGTTTTCTGTAAGCGCACAAAAAAACTATTTAAAGGATGCTGAATTAGCATATGATCATCATCAATACTTTAATGCTATAGAGCTTTACAAACAAGCGTATACTAAAGTAAAGAAGGCAGATGCTAAAGCGAAAATTTTATATAAAACTGCCGATTCATACCAACAAATTAATGATTTAAAAGGTGCTGAAACGTATTACAATAAAGCAATAAAAGCTAAATATCCTGATCCAATTGCTATTTTAAAATTAGCTGATTGTTTAAAAGCACAACAAAAATATCCAGAAGCTATTGTTGAATACAATAATTATAAAAAAGAAGTTCCTTCTGATGTTCGTGGAGAAAACGGTGTAAAATCTTGTGAGTTAGCTCAACAATGGAAAGACGCTAAAAACACTCCTGAAACTCGTTTAAAAGTTGAGAACATGGCTTTAATTAATTCTAAGGAATCAGATTTCGGTCCTGCTTACGCTGATAAAAAATTCACATCTTTAATTTTCACTTCAACTCGTCAAGGTGCTCAAGGTTCAATGGACGTTACTACTGGACAAAATCACTCAGATTTATATGAAACTAAATTAGATAAAAACGGAAAATGGAGTACTCCAACAGCATTAGCTACTACAATTGTTACTAAAGTAAATGAAGGTGGTGCTTTTGTTAGTAAAAAAGGTGATTTAATGTTTATGACTCGTTGCCCAGAAGCAAAAAATAAACAATTAAAATGTCAATTATATGTATCAAAAAAACAAGGTCCATCTTGGGCTGAGCCAACTTTAATTCCTTTCTGTATTGATACAGTATCTTTCCGTCACGCTGTATTATCTCCAGATGGTAACACAATGTATTTCGATTCAAGATTACAAGGTGGTTACGGTGGAAATGATATTTGGATGAGTACTTATGATGCTAAAGCAAAAGCTTGGGGTCAACCTGTAAACTGTGGTCCTCAAGTTAATACTGCTGGTATCGAAGGATATCCTTACATGTCTGAAGATGGTAAAACATTATATTTCTCTTCTGATACTCATTTAGGTATGGGTGGATTAGATTTATTTAAAGTTGAAAAAGATGCAAGTGGTAAATTCTCTAAACCAGCTGAAAACTTAAAATCTCCAATGAATTCAGCAGGTGATGATTTTGGTATTATTTTCGAAGGTAAAAAAATTAGAGGATATTTTACTTCTAACCGCGAAGGTGGAAAAGGAAGTGATGATATTTATTCATTCGTATTACCTCCATTAGTATTTAACTTAAATGGTACTGTTGTTTCTAAAGAAGGTAACGAACCTGTTCAAAATGCTTTAATTCACTTAAAAGGATCAAATGGTGATATGTTTGAAGTGAAAACTGGAGCTGACGGTAAATACACTTTTAAATTAAAAGAAAATACTTCATACGAAGTTACTGTAGCTACTGATAAAAACACTGTTTCTCAATCTTATAAATTAGGTTTCTTAGCTAATAAAGATATGGGTAAATTAACTACAGTTGCTGAAAACGAATCTAAAGACTTTGTTAAAGATTTTGCTCTTGAGCCAGTTAAAGCTGAAATTCGTTTCCCTCAAGTATTATATGCTTTAGGTAAGGCAGATTTATTAGTTGATTTAGATGGTACTGCAAAAGATAATGATACTCACAAACCATTAAACTCTAAAGATTCATTAGATCATTTATATCAAACATTAATGGATAATCCAACTTTAGTAGTAGAATTACAATCACATACTGATAGCCGTGGTAATGATAAAGCCAATCAAGAATTATCTGAAGCTCGTGCTAAATCTTGTGTTGATTATTTAATTAATGAGAAAAAAGTTCCAGCTGCTCGTTTAATGTCAAAAGGTTGGGGTGAGAAAAAACTATTAGTTAAAGATGATGTTATTAATAAAGCAAAAACAAAAGAAGAAAAAAATGCTTTACACCAAAAAAATCGTCGTACTGTATTAAGAGTTGTAAACTGGGATTATCAAGATCCTAATGCTCCAAAAACAGACAAACCTATTTACAATAAACCAACAGTTTCTGGAGAAGAAAATTCTGAAACAGTTGAATAAGTTATAATATTTGATTTTAAAAAGACCCTCTATTAAGAGGGTCTTTTTTTTGCTATGCATTAAAAAGTGTTAATTCATACTTGATGTTTATAAATAGTGTAACTTTGTACTATTAAAATTTAAGAAAATGCGTGATATAATTTGGACAGTAATAGTTTTATGGCTTGTTTGGAAAGTGTTAGATGCCTTTAAATTAATTACTAAATCGCAACAAAAACAAAGTGCTGGTTATCAAAATTACAATCAAAACCAGCAAGGCTATACAAATCAAAAAAAGGATGGAGAAGTAAAAGTTGAATCATTTGCCAATAAGCAAAAACCTCATTTTAAGCCAACTGATGGTGAATATGTGGATTACGAGGAAGTAAAATAATAAAATTTGAAGGATACTAATTTTATATACAAGCTGTTTACAATTGCAATAATACTTTTTGCAAAAAGTATTATTGCTCAGGAAAATCCTTTGCCACCTGCTACACCTTATTCTAATTCTCAGTCACAAAATCAAACAAAAGATTTTAATACCTTTAAAGAACGACTTTTTTTTGGAGGAACTGTTGGCGCTTGGTTTGGCTCCACAACATATGTTAACCTATCTCCAATTATTGGGGTGAAAATCACAAAAAACTTTTCAATGGGCGGTGGAGTGGTATATAACTACTTTGGACAAACATATGGCGGCACTAAGTATTCTTCTACAGTTTATGGTGGAAGTGCTTTTGCTAGGTATTTTATTTTGGAAAATTTATTTGCCCAAGTTGGCGCTGATAGATTGAGTGTTCCTGATTACACAAAGGGAATTGCAAATAGTAGAACTTGGGTAGATAATATTTTAGTTGGAGGTGGTTATAGACAACAATTTTCGGATAGAGGCACATTTGTAGCAATGATTTTTTATAATTTAAATCAAGGTCCTCTGTCACCATATCAAAACCCAATTGTACAAGTGGGATTTAATATTGGCTTATAGTATTAATTCTTTGTATTTGTTTTTTCTGTTTTCTAAAAAAGGGTAACTTAGGTGCCTATTAAAAATTGACTATGTTACGTACACACACTTGCGGCGAATTAAGATTATCTGACATTAACAAACAAGTTACATTAAGTGGCTGGGTTCAAAAATCCAGAGATTTAGGTGGTATGACTTTTATTGATTTACGTGATCGATATGGAATTACTCAATTAGCATTTAATGAAGATGTTGATAAGGAAATGAATCAAAAAGCACGAAGTGTAAGCCGTGAATTTGTTATTCAAGTTACAGGTAAAGTTATTGAGCGTGAAAGCAAAAACAAAAACAATCCTACTGGTGAAGTAGAAATTCTTGTAAAGGAATTTAAAATATTAAATGAATCAGTAACACCTCCATTTACAATTGAAGATAATACAGATGGTGGCGATGAATTACGTATGAAGTA
>CALMMX010000174.1 GCA_937868545.1 uncultured Bacteroidota bacterium | reverse complement strand
AATTTTGCTCAAAAAAGTTGGGCATTTTCATGGTTTGTTGGTGGTTTAAATTTTCAAGTGGAACATCATTTATTCCCTAATATTTGCCATGTACATTATAAAAAAATTGCCCCATTAATTAGACAAACTGCCGAAGAGTTTAATTTACCTTATTACTCAAAGAAAACGTTTGTTGGGGCTGTTGCAGGGCATGCAAAATTACTTTATGCTTTAGGCCGTAAAGACTACAAATTTTCTAGCTCATTATAATAGTCAAGTTGTAAATCTTCATGTAGCTTCGAAATTAAAGAATTAATTTTTTTAATTTGTTGGTCGTACATGTTTACTAATAGTTGACTGTTTTGATAAGGAATACCTGATTGCTTTAGTTTTAGGCAGAAATACATTAACATTTCTATACTTGACACAGAATTATTGCAGTATTTAATGTATTTGGTTATAATACGTAATAATTTACGTAAGCTTTTCTTTACAAAATATAAGTTTGTTTGATGTGATAACTCTGAGAAGTGATTATCAATTTCTTCTTTAACTGAGGTAATATAACTTGTTACATCATGAGCTTGAAATAATAAAAAGTCTAAATATTCTTTATTATCTTTTTTATATTTTGCTAAATGCAAACACACATCAACAAGTTGTTTTTGTGGAAGTTCAATGAGTTCTTTTTTTAATTCATTTATAGTAGAAGTTTTCATTTTTACTTGATTAGTTAATTACCAAATATATGTATTTAGTTATATTTCAATTTTAATCTATAATGTTCAGCGTATTGTAAACTATTAAAAATTTAAAAAAAATATTAAATTATAAAAGCCCATTAGTTTTAATTCTAATGGGCTTTATAAAACAATACTCTAAAACGTTTAATTTGAAATTATGTCCAAACTAGGCATTAGCAGCTTCTTCTTTAAGCACTGCAATAATTTTATCTTCAATTTCTTGTGCTAAGTCTGGATTTTCAGCAAAAATTGCTTTCACAGAATCTCTTCCTTGGCCTAATTTAGTTTCGTCGTAACTAAACCAAGAACCACTTTTTTTGATAATACCTTTATCAACTCCAATATCAATAATTTCACCTACTTTACTGATTCCTTCTCCAAATACGATATCAAATTCTGCCATTCTGAAAGGAGGTGCCAATTTGTTTTTGATAACTTTTACACGAGTTCTATTACCTGTAACGTTATCACCATCTTTAATTTGACTAATTCTTCTAATATCTAATCTAACAGAAGCATAAAATTTTAAGGCATTTCCACCTGTAGTAGTTTCTGGATTCCCGAACATTACACCGATTTTTTCACGTAATTGGTTTATGAAAATACAGCAACATCCAGTTTTGTTTATAGTACCAGTTAATTTACGTAATGCCTGGCTCATTAAACGAGCTTGTAAGCCCATTCTGCTATCTCCCATTTCACCTTCAATTTCGGCCTTTGGAGTTAAAGCAGCCACTGAATCTATTACAACTAAGTCAACAGCACCCGAACGAATTAAATTATCTGCAATTTCTAAAGCTTGTTCTCCATTATCTGGTTGAGAAATTAATAGGCTTTTAGTGTCTACTCCTAATTTATCGGCATAAGAGCGATCAAAAGCATGTTCTGCATCTATTATAGCTGCTATTCCACCTGCACGCTGTACACTTGCAATAGCGTGAATTGCTAATGTAGTTTTACCAGATGATTCTGGTCCATAAATTTCTACCACTCTACCACGAGGTAAACCACCAATACCTAAAGCAATATTAAGCCCTAATGAACCAGTTGAAATTGAATCTAATGGTTCAACTACATTATCACCTAATTTCATGATAGTACCTTTACCATATGTTTTTTCAAGTTTATCAAGTGTTAATTGCAATGCTTTTAATTTTTCACTTGCTACTGTTTTTTTCTCAGTTGCTTCCATTGTGTCTTCTGATTTTTTTGCCATGATATATTTATGTTTTTAAGTTACTAATTTATTTACGGAGTGTTGTTTTATTTTAATAACATCATTTCGTAATTTCTCAACAAATGTAGAATTAAAAACAAGCAAGTTGTTGCTATAAATTGTAGCATTATGAAAAACATCAATAAAATAAGGGGAATTGAAATGTTTTTTTTATTTTAAGAAATGAAGTATATGTTTTTTTGGTCTCTCAAAAAGATTATTTTTATCAATTGCATTGCATTCATTTGATATCCTAGAATACAATGAAATTGATTGTTTGTAAAATTTTGGTGATAACACAAACAGTGGCCTAGATTGCTTTTGAATTGTTGGTGATAGCACCAACAATGGCTAAGATTGATTGTTTTGTTGATAATACCATTAATTGCTTTAAGTATTGCGTTAAGGATTGCTGTGTAAATCCTTTTTGAGAGGAACGAGCAAAAAGATTGTAACAAAAAGCCTGATCCGCTGGGAAGCGGAAACGCCCTAATTATTTTTCTAAATAAAACTCGGTAGCTTTTCTTACACTTCCATATGTTAATAGTAGGTTTTTAGCTTCATCATAATTATCAATTTGAGTGTTTTTCATAATCATGCGAGTACCTCTATCAACCAATTTATTATTGCTAAGTGCCATATCAACCATTTTATTGCCCTTTACTCTTCCTAATTTAATCATAGTTGAGGTCGAAATCATATTTAGCACCAATTTTTGTGCTGTACCTGATTTCATACGGGTAGAGCCAGTTACAAATTCAGGTCCTACAACTACTTCTATAGGAAATTTAGAAACTGATGCAATTTCAGAATTAGTATTGCAAACTATACAACCAGTATTAATAGCGTTATTGTTGCACATTTGTAATGCACCAATTACGTATGGAGTAGAGCCAGATGCTGCAATACCAACAACTACATCATTTGCATTTATTTGGTATGATTTTAAATCTTCCCAACCTTGGTTAATATCGTCTTCAGCAAATTCAACCGCTTTTCTAATTGCAGTATCACCACCAGCAATTAAACCTACAACTAAGCCATGTTCAATACCATATGTTGGCGGACATTCACTAGCATCTAAAATACCTAATCTACCACTTGTACCAGCACCCATATAAAATAAACGACCACCTTTTTTCATTTTTTCAACAATACATTCTACTAATTTTTCTATTTGAGGGATTGCTTTATTTACTGCTTGTGGAACAGTTATATCTTCATTATTCATGTTTTGCAATAACTCATTAATACTCATGTTTTCGAGGTTATTATAAAGAGAATCGGATTCGGTGGTTTTTGTAGACATGCAGATAATTATTTAAAATGTGTTAAGATTTTACGATTAGTTCTAAAAATGTTTTTTAATCAATTGATTATACTTAATTTTAATTAGTATAAAAATACAAAATAATGTCACAACACGTAATTCAGCATTTTAATAAATTAATTCAAGAGGAAGACTACAGTCAGCTTTCGAGAAAACTTTTGGATGTGAGTGTGGAAAATAATTTGCCATCTGAAATTGAAACATTAATTTATGATTTTAGAAAAGATTATTTAAATGCAGAGTCTAAAAATGATTTGAAGAGTAAGGCTAATGTTTTATTGGATTTAGTAACTAATCAAGTTGATTTTAAAGAAAAACAATGGAGCAATGAACTTGTGTGTAATGCAGTAAACATAAGTAAAAGGTATGTTAATGGAGGAAACCCATTTTATTTACAACCATTAAATGTTGAATTAAAGTATGGCGAAATAACTGGAATTGTTGGTGAAAACGGTAATGGTAAAACTACATTATTAAGAATATTAGCTGGAGAATTATCGAGTGATACTGGTACTATTGAATACCCTGCATTAAATGCCTCAGATAAAAATTGGTATAAAGTAAAGAATCAATTTGTTTTTATTCCGCAGCGTATACCTAGATGGCATGGCAGTTTAGTGGATAATTTACGGTTTTTTGCAAGTATACATGGTTTTACAGAAGAAGATAATCATAAACAAATTAATTATATTTTATTTAGGTTAGGTTTAGATAAGTTTAAACACTTAAAATGGTCGGAATTATCAAGCGGTTATCGATTGAGATTTGAATTAGCAAAAGCTATTATGTGGCGACCAAAACTTATTTTGTTAGATGAGCCATTAGCAAATTTGGATATAAATGCTCAGCAATTGTTTTTACAAGATTTAAAGTTCTTTTCTAAATCTACTGAGTTTCCGTTGAGCATAATTTTAAGTTCACAACAATTACATGAAGTAGAAAGCATTTCAGATAATATTATTTTTATTAAACAAGGTAAAACTATTTATAATGGTAACCAACAAGCATTTGGTATAAATAGTGATTTAAATACATTTGAATTAATTAGCAGTGCAAATGCCGAACTCTTGCATACAATTTTTAAAGAATATAAAGTAGTAGTAGAAAATGCAGGAACTACTTTTATTATTAGTGTTGGTAAAGAAATATCTAACGAGGTTTTCTTAAGTACTTTAATTTCAAATAAGATTTCAGTTAATTATTTTAGAGATATTAGTAATTCAACACGTAAATTATTTCATAAGGATACTTAACAATGAAAACATAATCAAATAAAAAAGCCTACAAATGTTATAATCTGTAGGCTTTTTTATTATGTGGTAATTGATTAATTAATTTTATTTAAAGTTGCTTTTGTTTCATCAACTAATCTTGTAGCATTTGAAATTTCAGTTTTTTTAACGCTTTGTTCATTTTCATTTTTAGAAATTTCTTCTTTTAATTTTGAAATCTTTTTTGTGCAATCTTTAATATCAGTATTATGATTTTTCTTCTTTTTTTCTAAATCTTCTAATTGTCCTTTTAAGTCGTCATAGATTTTTGTAGCTGATTTAGCTTGTTTTTCAACAGCACCAGCACTTGCTTCAACCACTCTTTTTTGAGCATCTATTTCACTTTTTTTCTTAACGATATCACCATCAAGCGATGTAATTTCATTTTTTGCAATAGTAATTTTCGTTTCATTTTTAGTGATATCATCTTTTAAATTAGAATTTTTCTTTTCTAATTTTGCTTGCTTATCTTGTAAATCTGTTAATTTTTTTTCTTGGTCTTTAATTTTATCAGTAACAGCATCTGCTGAAGTTTTAATTGCAAAATCTTTTACCATTTTTTCTGCTTGTGTGTATTTATCTTTTTGATCAGCAGATTTTAAGTATGTTCCACCTAAATCAAAAGCAACATGCATAACAACTTTCTTTAATTTTTTGTCTTCTTCAAATGTTGTGTAAATATCAACTGGGTTATTTCCCCAATCTGGTAATACTACATTGTCTCCTAATAATTCACCTTTAGATGATTTAATAGCTTCATTTTTAAAGTTTTTAATAAAAGATTTCCATTTATCTTCTACATTACTTTTAGTGTTTTCTAAAACGGTAACTGATAATGCATTTTGATTTCCTGTGCTAAATTTTGAAGAACCTTCGCTAACAACTATGTTTTGTGCATTTGCAGTTGTAAGTGCAAATAAGATTCCTAATGTAAAAATTGATTGTTTCATTTTTTTATGTTTTTATTTAAATTTTGTATTGTTTGACAATTAATGTACCATTTTTTTATTCCTTTTCAATATCTGTAACTCCTCCTGAAACAATAAATTTCATTGCATCTGCTCCATCAATATTTAAAGGTGTTACTTGATTTTTAGATACAATTATTAATCGTCCTGAAAAAGAATATGACATAGGTAAATATACAGCTATTTTCTCTGTAATCTCTAATTCTAATAAATCATCACAAGTTACAAAACCTATTTCTTGAATATTAGCTTGTGGATTTGTTAATACTAATACAGGTTTGGTAAATCGCTTCTTATTCCCCATAAATGCATTTATAAAATCTTTTATGGGAGAATAAATGTGTTTAATAACTGGCATTTGCTCCAATCTGTTTTCAAAAAATGCAAATAGTTGCTTAAAAACAAATGAAGAGGCTAAAATTCCAAGTAAAGTAATGAAAACTAAAAGTAATAAAAACGAAATAACTGTATTTACAAATGGGCTAGGGGTAAAGCCTACAAACGAAAAAACACCTTCAAAAAATTGAAATAATTTAATAAATAATAGTAATGTAACTCCTAGCGGAATAAATACTAACAAGCCTTGCAAAAAGTATTTTAAAAGTTTTGTCATAATTATGCCCAGTTAATACCTTTTTTTAATTTGCTTAAAGTAGCTGCTTCTTCAGAATTAGGATTTGTTTTAAAATCATATAGCCAACTCGCATTTGTAGGCAAACTCATTAAAATTGATTCTATTCTTCCGTTTGTTTCTAATCCAAAGCGAGTGCCTTTATCGTAAACTAGGTTAAACTCAACGTATCTACCACGTCTTAATAATTGCCATTGTTTATTTTCGGGAGTATGCGCTTTATCTTTATTGCGTTTTATTAATTCAGTATAAATTGGTGCAAATGCTTCACCTACATCTTGCCAAAACTCAAAGTGTTGGTCAAAATTTAGATCTTCATTGGTATTTAATCTATCAAAAAATATCCCGCCAATGCCTCTTGTTTCTTTACGATGTGTAATAAAAAAATAGTCATCAGCCCATGTTTTAAATTTTGGATATAACGTTTTATGATGTTTGTCGCATACAGTTTTTAATTTGGTATGAAAATATTTAGCATCATCATCATTAATGTAATGAGGAGTTAAATCAATGCCACCGCCAAGCCATTTTGTACCATTACTCATTTCAAAATAACGTATGTTCATGTGAATGATTGGAACCATAGGACTTTGAGGATGTATTACAATTGATACACCGGTAGCAAAAAATGTTTCATCACTTTTAATTTCTGAATTTTGAATAGAATGTGATTGATTATTTTTTAAGAAATCAGGAACTTTTCCATGCACTGCAGAAAACATTACACCACCTTTTTCAATAACATTACCGTTTTCGATAACTCTCGAAATTCCGCCCCCGCCTTCTTCACGTATCCAATCGTCTGTTTTAAATAAGGCTACGCCATCAGCTTTTTCGAGTTCAGAACAAATAGTTTGTTGTAAGTTTTTTAGCCAGTTTGAAATAAAAGATTGCGAAATTACCATCCTAGTTTTTGTAGCTTATAATTTGAGTATTTATAGATAGAAACGGCTTTGTTTTCATATCCAGTTGTATTATCAGGTCTCCAAAATTTGAAACCACATGATAGGCCTACACCTTTAATTTGTTCTAAATTGCTAAAATAATTAGGGCCTAATTTTTTTAAATTTGATAAGTAAAAATTAGCAATATCAAAACCTTCAAAATAGTAATCGCTTGGGTCTGAATAATAAAATTGTTGGTATTGTTTAACTAAATCAATTGTTGCAGGTAAAGTATAGTCTATATGATTGGCGGTAGCAAAATGAAAATTCAAATCATTTAAATACCCTTGGTCTAAATTATCAATGGTTGTAATACTTTCAAAGCCTAATAAATCAAAATCTTTTTTATTTGAAAATAAAGATAATTGAGTTATAAAATCTTGTAAATAAACTGGGCTATTAGTAAGTAATACAACAACATTTTTTTTACCTGCTACATAAACCGATTTTACACCTGCTAAACCTTTAACTTCAACAATTGAATCTTTAACAGACTTACCAATTTTAACTAAATTTTCGTTATAACGTTTTTTAAAAGCTTTAACATAGGGCTGATCTTTTGCAGTTGAGTTTACAATAATAATATTTGAATTATGTGCTAAAGAATCAATGCAAAAATCGGCTAAGCTTTCAATAATGGTGTATTGCGAAGGGTTTACTTTACTAACTAAAGGATTGTTATATAATATTTTACTTTGTTGTGTTATTGGTAAAATTGCAGGAATTCCCAAAGCTTTTGCAGAAGCCGATACATGTTTAAAAACACCTGAATAAATAGGTCCGAAAACCATATCTAATTTTTTGAATTCAGCTGTTTTACAAATAGATTCAACTTTAGCAGAATCTCTTTCTTGAACATCAAAAATTGAAATGGACACATCAAAATCTCTTGCATTTAATGAATCTACTGCTTTTTTAAAACCAAAATAAAAATCCAAGGCTACACTTTGCGCATTTGGAAATGAAGATTTAGATCGTAATAATTCTTCAATACTAATTGATTCGCTTTCGGCTAATTTAAATGGAAGAAATAAACCAACATTATAATTTGTTTTTTTTGGTTTATTTAAAACTAAACTATCTTTTACTAAGGTATTTATAGTGTTTGAATAAGTTAATATTGTTTTAGTTTCATCAACATTTCTTTTAGATGATATTTTTAAAGTTTGTCCTTCTTTAATTCCATCTTTTGCTTCAGGGTTCCATTTAATAATATCATCAATACTTATATTTAGTTTTTTTGACAAACCATATAACGTTTCCCCTTGTTGAACTGTATAAGTGTTTTGAGATGTTTGGCTAATCGAATTAGATGTTACTTTTTTCTTTTCTCCAATAATTAAATATTCACCTTCTTTAATTCCTTTGGTAATTGTTGGGTTATAACTGCTAAGTTTTTCTTCGTCGGTATTGTATTTTTTACAAATACCATAAAGCGTTTCTGCTTTTAATACTTTATGATAAAAATATTTATTTGTATCTATTGCAATTGATTGTTGTTTTGGTAATAAACTTTCAAAAGGAATTTTTAATTCTTGGCCAGTTTTTAAACCATCAATGGCATCATCGTTTTCTGCTAAAATAGAATTTACATCAATACTATACGTTTTAGCAATGGCATATAAACTTTGTCCTTTTTCAACTTTATGAATGTAATATTTTTTACCATTTAAAGTTTTAATCTCATTTGATTTTACTTGACCATAATTAATAATTGGCAACATGCAAAATGCAACAAGCAAAGTTATAATGAAGACTATTTTATTTTTTTTATTCATTTATGGTTAACTATTTAACATTTAGCATTCAAAATTGTATTACTCCCATTCAATTGTAGCAGGAGGTTTTGAGCTTATATCGTACACAACTCTATTTACACCTTTAACTTTATTAATAATTTCATTAGAAATTTTCGCTAAAAACTCGTAAGGTAAATGACACCAATCTGCCGTCATACCATCTGTTGAAGAAACTGCACGAAGTGCTACAACTTTTTCGTAAGTTCTTTCATCTCCCATAACACCAACACTTTGTATTGGTAATAAAATAGCACCAGCTTGCCAAACTGTGTCATATAAATTAGATGATTTTAAACCATTAATAAAAATGGCATCAACTTCTTGTAAAATTTGAACTTTTTCTTCTGTAATATCTCCTAAAATACGAATTGC
>CALMMX010000173.1 GCA_937868545.1 uncultured Bacteroidota bacterium | reverse complement strand
GGTGACTCTATTGCAGTTGGCGATATTTCTATTGAAGGTGTTACTTTATTAAATGCTAAAAACGTATCTGTTGTTTCTGTTGTTACAACACGTGCCGTAGCTTCTGAAACTCCAAATTCAGCTCCAGCTAAAAAATAATAAACTAAAACTATCCATTAACGCCCTGTTTTATCTCATAAAACAGGGCGTTTTTATTTTCTAATGCTTTAAATAGGTAGTTTAACACAATTTAAGACTAAAAACACTTATTGTTTGTGGGATTAATACTAAAATTGTAACTTCGACGTTCGATAAAAAATGACTATAAAAGATCAAATAAACTCTGAAAAAGTACCTCAGCATATTGCTATCATAATGGATGGTAATGGTAGATGGGCAAAACAACAAGGAGAAAATAGAATTTATGGTCATTATGAAGGGGTTAATTCTGTTAGAAGTGTTGTAGAAGCTGCAGGTGAGATAGGTGTAAAATTTATTACCTTATACGCCTTTAGTACCGAAAATTGGAACAGACCAAAAGAAGAGGTGGATGCTTTAATGGAATTGTTGGTTTCTACAATTAGCATGGAAACACCCGAACTCAATAAAAAAAATGTTCGCCTACAAACCATTGGAAACATTGATAGTTTACCGCCTTCTTGTATCGAAGAATTAAACGAATCCATTGAAATTACATCAAAAAATACAGGTTTAACCCTAGTATTAGCATTAAGTTATTCTTCGAAATGGGAAATTATTAATGCTATAAAACAAATAGCTACTGATGTAAAAAATAATGAATTGGCTATTGATTCAATTTCCGAAAAATCGATTGAACAGTATTTATGCACTAAAAATATTCCTGATCCAGAGTTAATGATACGCACAAGTGGAGAACACCGTGTGAGTAATTTTTTACTTTGGCAATTAGCTTATACCGAATTTTATTTTACCGATAAACTTTGGCCAGATTTTAGAAAAGACGATTTATTTGAAGCTGTAATTAACTTCCAAAACAGAGAAAGACGTTTTGGTAAAACAAGTGAGCAATTAATTTAATAAAACTACATGAAATTTAAAACTTATATTATTTTATTAATTGCTTTTTCATTTAAAGGATTTGCACAAATTAGTGGAAATTCTGATATGATTTCAGATTCAATAAATTGGACAAAACCCAAAGATTATAACATTGGGGGAATTAATATTATTTGCTCTCAGTTTACTGATAAAAACGTTGTTCGTCTTTTATCTGGATTAAGTGTTGGTGATAAAGTTCAAATACCTGGCGATAAATTTGGTGAAGCAATTAAAAACCTTTGGAAGCAAGGCTTATTTGAAGATGTTAAAGTTTATCTTGAAAAAACTATTGGCGACCAAGCATTTATTAAAATTGAAGTTACAGATCGTCCAAAACTTACAAAATTTTCTTTTAGCGGAAATGTAAAAAAGAATGATGCTGATGAAATACGTGGAAAAATTAGATTTGTAACTGGTAAAGTTGTTACTGATTATACTTTAGGCTACATAAAAAACATAGTTAAAGATTTCTATGTAAATAAAGGTTTTTACAACACAAGTATTGATATTGTTTCAAAGCCAGATAATACAACTAAAACACCACATGTTATTGTTTTAATAAACGTAAATAAAGGCAAAAAAGTTAGAATTAAAAACTTAAACATTACCGGAAATACAGTTGTAAAAAAATGGCAACTTCAAAGAAAAATGAAAGATAGTAAGCCATTTAGGTTATACAATCCTTTTAATTCTGGTAAATATTTAGAAGAAAATTTAGAAAAAGATTTACCATCAATAATTAGCAAATACAATAGCAAAGGTTATAGAGATGCTCGAATTGCAAAGGATACTGTTTATTTTGTTTCAAAAAACCGAGTAAATATTGATATTAAAATTGATGAAGGCCATAAGTATTATTTTGGTAAAATAAATTGGCGTGGTAATGCCAAATACCGTAGTGGTCAATTAGATACTATTTTAAACATTAAGCCAGGTGAAATTTTTGACCAAACTGAGTTAGATCAAAAATTATATATGAATCCTACTGGTTATGATATTTCTTCATTATACATGGATGACGGATACTTGTTTTTTAATATTACTCCTCAAGAAGTAAACGTACACAATGATACTATTGATATTGATATTCACTTATACGAAGGGAAACAAGCCATTATTAATAAAGTTACTGTAATGGGTAATTCTAAAACTAATGACCATGTTATTTACCGAGAAATTAGAACTCGTCCTGGTCAATTATTTAGAAGATCTGATATTATTCGTACACAAAGGGAATTAAGTCAATTAGGTTACTTTGACCCTGAAAAATTAGGCGTTAACCCTACTCCAAATCCAGCAGATGGAACGGTTGATATTGAATACAGAGTAGAAGAAAAACCTTCTGATCAGGTAGAATTATCAGGTGGTTGGGGTGGTGGCCGCGTTGTAGGAACGCTTGGTTTATCATTTAATAATTTCTCAATGAAAAACATTTTGAAACCTTCGTCTTGGAGTCCTTTACCAACAGGAGATGGTCAAAAATTTAGTATTCGTGGACAAACAAATGGTTTATATTACCAATCTTACAATTTATCTTTTACTGAGCCTTGGTTAGGTGGTAAAAAACCAAATTCATTAAGCGTTTCAGTATTCCACTCACGCTTTAATCAAACTGGCGAAAAGAAATACGCTACAGATTCGGAAGGTAATAAAATTTTAAACCCATTAAGAAGTACCATGTTTATTACAGGAGCATCTGTAGGATTTGGTAAACGTTTAAAATGGCCAGATGATTATTTTTCTTTGTATACAGAAGCTAGCTACCAATATTACGAATTAAAAAACTATCCTTATTTTGTTTTAGCTAATGGATATGCTAACGATTTTAACTGTAAAGTTCACATTACCAGAAATAGTTTAGATCAAACTATCTTCCCAAAAAGCGGATCTAATTTTTCTTTACTAGGACAATTTACACCACCGTATTCATTATTTAACGGAACTAATTACGAAACAGCATCTGCTGAAACACGTTACAAATTTATAGAATATCAAAAATATAAAATCACAGCCGAATGGTTTACCCAATTAACTAATAAAAAAGCTGGTGAAGGTAAAGAAGCGCGTAACTTAGTTTTAAGAACCAAAATTGGCTACGGAATTTTAGGAATGTACAATAAAAAAGTAGGCGTTTCTCCATTTGAAAGATACTACATGGGTGGTAGTGGTTTAAGTGGTTACCAAAACTTTGTTGCTAGGGAAATTATTGGTTTAAGAGGTTATACAGATAACTCTTTATCGAGTTCAAGTGGTGATCCAATTTGCGCTAGATATACAATGGAATTGCGTTACCCTATATCTTTAAACCCTCAAGCAACTATATTTGTTTTAGGATTTGCTGAAGCTGGTAACACTTGGGCTAAATACAAAGATTTTAATCCTTTCCAAGTAAAACGTAGTGCAGGTTTTGGTTTAAGAGTTTTCTTACCAATGTTTGGATTATTAGGATTAGATTATGGTTGGGGCTTTGATAATATTCCTGGAAATGCATCTTCAGGGAATGGCAAAGGACAATTTCACTTTACTTTAGGTGCTGCTTTAGGAGAATTATAGAACCAAAAAAATGTTAATTTGTAAAATATATGTAACTTGGCACACGTTATGATTTAAATATTAAACACTACAAAATATGAAAAAAATAATTTTAACCTTAATCGCAATTGTTTTAACAACAACAATTTCATTTGCTCAAAAAATTGGATACGTAGATACTGATTATATTTTATCTCACATACCTGAATACAAAGCTGCACAATCTGAAATGGATAAAACATCAGTAGAATGGCAAAAAGAAATTGAAGCAAAGTATGCAGAGATTGACAAATTGTATAAAATTTTCCAAGCGGAATCAGTATTACTTACAGATGATATGCGCAAAAAACGTGAAAACGAAATTATTAATAAAGAAAAAGAAGTAAAGGAATTACAAAAAACACGTTTTGGTGTTGATGGTGAATTATTTAAAAAACGCATGGAGTTAGTAAAACCAATACAAGACAAAGTGTATAGCGCCATTAAACAAGTTGCAGAAAGAAGTGGATTAGCCTTTATATTTGATAAAGCTGGTCAAGTATCATTACTTTACTCAAACAACAAATACGATAAAAGTGAAGATGTATTAACCTTTATGGGATACAACAAAAAATAATTAATTTTAAAAACAAAAAACAAAAAAACAAATGAAAAGAATAGTAAAACTTGCAACTGTAGCCTTATTAACAATTGGTTCTTTCTCTGTCGCTCAAGCTCAAAAAGTTGCTCACATAAGTGTAGATTCATTAATTAGCATAATGCCAGAAAGTAAAGTTGCTGAAGGGGTAATTATGAAACACCAAAAAGAATTAGAAGGACAAGTTGCAACAATGCAAACTGAACTTCAAACTAAATATGAAAAATACATGGCAGAAGGTGCTACTATGTCTGACTTAATTAAAGCTTCTAAAGAAAAAGAATTACAAGATTTGAAAAACAGAGTAGATGAATTTACTCAACAAGCTCGTCAGGATTTACAAAACAAACAACAAGAATTATCTCGTCCTATTTATGACAAAGCTCGTAAAGCAATTGAAATGGTTGCAAAAGAAAACGGTTATAAATATGTATTAGATACAAGTACTGGTGTTGTAATTTATAGCGAACCAACTGAAGATATTTTGCCTTTAGTGAAAAAGAAATTAGATACTATGCCAGCTGCTGTTATACCTGGTGCTCAACCAAAACCAAATACCCCAAATGGTAACGGTGGTGTTGTAAGTCCTAAACCAAAACCAGCAGGAACAAAATAATTAAGGAGTAATTCTTAAACAACAAAAAAAGAGTCTGTCATATTTGAACAGACTCTTTTTACTTTTGGTCTTCTTTTACTTCAAGCTTTTCTTTTAACAGAGCCATTTCCTGTGTAAGCTCCTTTATTTGTTTATGTTGCTTTGAATTTACAACTGAGAGATGTACTAAAAAAATTATGATTGCAAACAATGCCCCAATAAATATTAAAGATGGTGCATAATAAATACCTAACAAACTTGCAATTACATCTAAACCATTTCTCCATATAGAGAATAATAATAACAGTGCTGCACAAATAATCCAAACAAAAGAATACTCCTCTCTTAATTTTCCTTTAACAATTAAGCGGAAAATAAAATACATAAAAGCTATAGTAAATACTATAGCAATAATTTGAAGTTTATAATTTAGAATGTTTTGCATTAAATTTTAAACGAATATATAAAAAAATTGTTCCCAGTGTTACTTTAAACATATAATAAACTGTTTTATAAGCTCGTATAGATGATACTCCACCTTGTCTTTCGCGCATAACAACTGGTACTTCCTGAATATTTAAATTACTTAAAGCATATAAAATAATTGTTTCAGGCTCTGGATACTCATCAGGATAATAAGTAGAAACAATCTCTAATGCCTTTCTATTTATTGCTCTGTATCCAGAAGTACTATCATTTACAATTACTCCAACCAATTGCTTATTTAACCATTTGAAATAATTTATCCCTACTCTGCGCAACCAAGAAGATTGAAATCCTTCCTTTGAAATATATCTAGAACCAATAACTACATCAGCATTATTATTAACTATAGGTAAAAGTATTTTTTCTAATTCTGAAGGGGGATGCTGACCATCGCCATCCATTTGCACAGCAATATCAAAATTATTTTTAAAAGCGTACTTAAATCCTGTTTGAACTGCCCCGCCAATACCTAAATTTACTGGCAAATTAATATGATGAATGTTGTTTTGAAATAAAATAGTTTTTGTAGCATCAGTTGAACAATCATTAATAAAAATTGGTTCAACCAAGAAGTCAGAAGAGTATTGTATAGATTTAATCTCATTATAAAGATTCAACACGCTATCTTGTTCATTAAAGCACGGGATTATTATGGCAACTTTAACTTTACTCATCCCGCTTCCCTTTCCTCATTTCGTCGTAATTAGGATGTTTAAATAGTGATTCAAGAAAAACCCTTTCAGAAGGACTATATCCTGTTTTAAATGATGTGTAAACATAAGCGTCTCTCGTCATACTATCCCAATGCATAACGGCATTTTTTAATAGCCAAACTTGAAATAAATTTAAATAAATAAAAAATCCAAATACAGAAAATACAATTGGAATAACAATAGACTTTAACCAAATCTTTTTTATTTGAAATAGCCAGTTTAAAAAAAACGCAAATGGAAAAATAAGAAAAGCATAACTCTGAACTAAAGCCCTCATGCCATGAGCACCACCAAATCCCCAATCCCACCAAGAACTAATTAAATATATATTTACAGCTAAATAAATACTTACTGGAATAAACATGTTTTTCCATTTTTTAAACATCATAATTAATCCAACAATTGCAAAAATCATAATAGGCGTATAAATAAACCAACCTTTTCTCCAGCCAAACAATACGCTATAAAATTTAGGGTCTAAAAAGAAAAATCCTTCACTACTTCCGTAGGAAAAAAACAAGAACTGCCCTGTATACACTTTCCAAAATATTAATTGAGGAATTAATGGAATTAAAAACAACAATGTAATGATAAGCCATTTCCATTTCAAGCTAACTAAATAATTTAATTTTTCTTTAAATGCTTTTACTGATGTAACTTGGTACAATACAGGAATTAATATCACTATTATTTCTGTAGGCCTAATAAGTGTAATAAACCCAGCAATAAAAGCCATAAAATACAAGTGTTTATTTCTCTTACTAAAATTCCATTTTATAGAATGAAACATAAATACCGAAAACAAAAAGAACAAATAACTGTGAGACATTTCACCATCTCTATAAATATAATTGAAAAGATTTGTAGCAAATAAAATGAGTAACATTGAAAGTGAAGTAATCCATTCATTAAAAAAAATAAGCAAAGACTTTCGTGTATACCAAAAACCGATGAGTGAATAAAATATGGACCCAAAGTGAATGCATAATCCATATGGAGAGCTATAGCCTAAACCATCATAATCATAGGCATAGGCTATATTATCAGCAATAACAAAAAAAGGTAAATATAAAAAAGCCAATCCCATAGTAACTTTTGGAACTAAATGATGTGTTGGTGTTTCTATTAACCAAAATTCATGTTTAAAACTAAACGAAAAATCATGATGTATAAACTGTGCAACTAAATACGAATAATACTGATCTACATCATTTTGAAAGGGATTTGCTTGCCATGAAATCCAAAATTTAAAAGTAACCAATGAGAATATAAAAATTAATATCACAGCAAGAATACTTGGTGTTTTTAATTTCTGAAAAACACTTTTTGTAACATTTATTTGTTGTATTTCTATCAAAACAATTTTTTATAATCTAACTTGTATAGTTCACAGATTTATAGGCACCTAAGATAATATCATTTTGTGTTTGAAACGAATAATTTAAAATATTTATTGTATAATAAAATCAAATTTTATTAGTTATAAAAACACTTATTACATACTTAAATTCGCTCATTTACTGTAGAATAGTTTTTTTTATAATAATAAAATCATCAAAATAGGAAGTATCAGACGACGTATTGTAAAGATAAATTCCAACTTCCTTATCAATTATATCTTTAGGGATTTTAAAATTTAAAATTAACCTTTCCCAACCTTTAGAATCCTTTTCTATAAATCCTTTATTCGACTCATAAAATAACTTGCCAGACTCTCCAGATAATACTATTTCACCTGCATTGCCTAATCGCCAAACTTCTATATTTATTTCATCACCTTGTTTCAATCCTTTTGTTTTATAGGTTAATCAAAACGAGTCGCCATAGTGAAGTTTGATTGAATTATTGAGTGACCTCGAAAAATTACTACTTTGTGCAGCACCATTCTCTAGTACTACTGTTTTTATATTAGTAGTAAATTTATTTTCTTGATTAACATTTTCCAAATCACAACTAATTTTTACTACTGTAAATTTATCATCAACATAATACCTTTTATAAATTGTAAACAGTGAAAAAGATGATAGTAAAACAATTGAAAATACTATTACTAGGGATAAATTGTACTTATTAAAAACTGAATTACTCAACAAAATAAATAGCAAAGGAAATACAGGTATAAAATACCTGCCTTGGATAGTTGAAATAGTGTCAGAACCCACACAATCCCAAGTTAAATGCTGCGATAGAAGTATCAAACAAATAGTTGAAATGATAATCGCTAGTACAATTAACTTTTGTTTAAATTTAAATACGTATCCATTATTGTTCTCGAAAAAAGCAATTAAAAATATAAAAACATATGTGGTATTAATAACTAGAAATGGCATTTGAGTATCAACCCATCCAAAAGTACCAACATACCCTTTATAATACATTTGAAACGATGAAATCATAGATTTTACAAATACTTCAAATATATAAATGCCGTTTTTTGAAATATAACTTACTTGTTCATGCAAATTGGCACATTTTACTAAATCTAAACCATCTCTATATATTATATTATAATCATTATAGGGAATATAAATATTTCCTATAATGGATGACCAAAAAAGGGCTGTAAAAAAGCTAACAATAATCAAAACTGTAAAACCAATATAAAATGAGCCAATTTTTTCAATCCTTTTTTTATTTAAAAGGAAAAACAAAAAAACAATTGGCACATAAACAAACTTTGCAGAAGCTAATAGGACTGCAACCAAAAGAACTAATAAAAAATCTTTAATATTTATTTTTTCAGAACTGTAATAAAGTTTTAAAATTATTGCAATAAAAATAAATCCTAAAATATTAGTAACTACATCGGCGCTTAATGATGAATTAATGTAAATTGACATTGGCAACAATGCCAAAAAAGAAAGCAACCATTTATAAATCGGTACAATTTTAATAGAATACCAAATACAAAAACTCCAAAAAATCAACATAAACAATTTTACTCCGTAATATATAATTAAAGGTGGGGCACCAAAGCTTTTCAAAACTAGAACAATTAAAGATTGTGGCAAATATGATACTGGCGAATAAACAGCAGCATTTGGAAAATCTACAAAAGTTTTTGACTCTTCATTCAATTTTACCGAAAATTGTTCGTTTATTGAACTAAACTGTGTTTTTCCATTTGTATTCCATCTTAAATGTAAAAAAGGTTCGGTGATTTTCACAAAACTTGTAGGGACAAATCCACCAAGTCTGTTATCATTTTTTTTTGTTAAAAAATCGCCATTTGCAATTTGATATGATTTATAAAAATGATTTACCTCGTCAGGCACTTGAAATGGGGGTGTAACTATTAAATATAAAACACCTATACTAATAGATAAAAACAAAAAAACATTATGCACTTTATTTTTAAGAAACTCCACCATATTTTTTTTGTATTAGTTAAACTTCTTAATAAAGAATTACTCTAATTTATAAACCAAAATATTTTCAAATTTGCCAATTGGGTTTTTTATGTAATTATTGATATAGCTGTTATGTAAAATAGTTGTATCATTTACAATTAAATATTGGGCCCCTAACTCAATGTCGTTTTTTATACGCAATGTATCAATACTTAACGATTTTTCTGTCTCAGTAAATCCTTTTTGATCCATTAAATATAAGGTGATGTTAAAACTTGGGTCTGGTAAGCTTATCACTTTGTCTGTTCTACTAATGCCTAAGGACCTTAAATAAGGAGTAATAGTTTCGAATGGTTTTATAGTTGTTGCGTAATTGTAATGGAACCAATCTGAAAAGTTCTTTTCTTCATTTGTAATAAAGGGCGAATATTTACATAAAACATCCTTATTAATATTTCTTAAACGAATAATTGTTGCGCAATACACAGCATTAACTAGAATTATCATTGAAACAAAAACCATTATTTTTTTAGTAATGTTTTCTAATGTAGGTTTTAAATAATCACCCAAACAAACTAAAATAATTACTGGCAAAATCATTGAATTGATTAAATAGTAATCATGAACATTAAAAACTTGATAAAACAATATTATAAATGCAGTAAATGATGCCAATGCAATTAATAGACTTATTTGCAAAAATGAATTTATTTTTTTTAAATTTAATAATAACCAACCAAGTATAATAGATATAAAAATTAGAACTCCTTTATTAAAAAACATAGAAAACTGAACATTATAAAGCAATCTACCAGTTTCAATTACTTTATCATCCATTTTCCATATTGGCAAGGTTTCCAATAAAAAAACACCATTACTGTTTTCATTATTATATAAAAACGCATAATGATACCATGAATAAATTATTACAAAGGCGATACTAAAAAATACTAATGGAGTGATTTTATATTTAAAAGAAATATTTTCTGTTGCAAAATATTTTGGAAACTTAAACATATTAATAATAGTAACAGTTATAATTATAAGGAGTACGGGTGCAGAGCTCGCTTTTAATAAAACTGCCAAAACAGCAAATAGTAATGCAAATACAAATTTTGACTTGTTGTTAGATTTTAAAAAGAAAATAAACAGTGATAATGAAATTATTGCAAAAGAAAGCGCAGGCATATCTGCTAAAAAACTAAACGAATAATATGCAATTAAAGGTGAAGTAGAAATTAATGAAACTGCAAAATAACTATAGAACAATGAATTTGAAACAACAAAAACCATTGCAAATAAAAACAAAATAGAAATAAAATAAATTCCAAAAACGGTAAAACGATATAAGAACTCATGTTCTCCAAACACTTTATACAAGCACGCTACCGAATAATTAATTAATGGAAATTCGCTTATTGCCTTGCCTTGCTGTGTTCCTTGCCAATGAATTTGAGGGCTAAAAAAATGCATCCCTTCTTCATAATAATTTTTGGCAAAAGAGGCGCAATCCGTTTGACGCCATTGATGTATAGAGTATGGTCTTTCGTTATACATTTTATGGTAACCATACAAAATGCACAAACCAATTTGCAATACAATTAAAAATACAAAATGATACTTAAGTTTTTTTATCATCCAGTTTAAATGCTCATTTCAGGAATTTCTCCTTCAATTATTAATTTACCTTCGGTAGCATTTTTTATTTGTTCAATACTAACACCAGGTGCTCTTTCTAATAAACGGAAACCACCTTCATTTAGTATATCTAAAACAGCTAATTCTGTTACAATTTTCTTAACACATCTAATTCCAGTTAATGGTAAATCGCATTTTTTAAGCAATTTAGATTCGCCCGCTTTATTTACATGTTGCATAGCCACAATAATATTTTTAGCACTTGCTACTAAATCCATTGCACCACCCATTCCTTTAACCATTTTTCCAGGTATTTTCCAATTTGCAATATCACCGTTTTCACTTACTTCCATAGCGCCTAAAATAGTTAAGTTTACTTTTTGAGAACGAATCATTCCAAAGCTAATTGCGCTATCAAAAATGGAAGAACCTTTTAATAAAGTTACAGTTTGTTTTCCGGCATTAATTAAATCAGCATCTTCTTCACCTTCAAAAGGAAAAGGACCCATACCTAAAATTCCGTTTTCAGATTGAAGTACAACGTTTACACCATCAGGAATATAATTTGCTACTAAAGTTGGAATACCAATTCCAAGATTTACATACATACCGTCTTTTACTTCGCGAGCAATTCTTTTTGCAATGCCATTTTTATCTAACATGATATTATTATATTAAAATTGTTATTCTGAAA
>CALMMX010000172.1 GCA_937868545.1 uncultured Bacteroidota bacterium | reverse complement strand
AATATTTTCAAGAGGAATAGTTTTTTCAATATGTAATATTAAGCCTTTTGAAAACTTTAAATTTTTGTTAGAAATTTCGCACGACAATGTTTTGAAAAATTTAGCACTTAACCATTGTCCTAAACCAAATACCCAAAATGGAACTACGAGTATTCCAATAATACTGGTAATTAAAAAAAACAATACAATAAAAAAAATATATGTTTTTACTTTAGGATTAAACGTTGCTTTATTTAGAATAACTTCTTCTGTCATAATTTTAAAATTACAAAATTTGATAATGAAAGGGAGAAATTGTTAATATTTACTAGAAATTAAAACTTAATTCCTATAATACAGATGTCATCAACTTGTTCCAAATTGCCTTTCCACTGATTTAGAGAAGAAATTAACAATTGTTGTTGCTCTTGAACATTCAATTTATTTGAATTTATAAGCAATTCTTCTAACTGTTTATACTTAAATTTCTTTCCTTTTGGACCTCCAAATTGATCAGCGAATCCATCTGTAAACAAATACAAAGAATCTCCTTTTTGTAATTCGAGTAAATGAGTGGTAAAAGGCACAGGATTATCACTTTTACCAATAGGTTGTTTATTTGCTTTGATTTGTTTTAACTCATTGTTTTGAAAGTACCATAAAGGATTATTTGCTCCTGCCCATTTCACACTATTTCCATTAATGCAAACTAAGGAAATATCCATTCCATCTTTAATATCAGCTCCATTTTTTGAAAAACTTTCTAAAACAAATTCACGTGTTTTATCTAAAATTTTACCTGGGTCAATTAACTTAAATTCATTTACAGCTTTATTTAATGCATTACAACAAACTACAGAAACTAATGCGCCTGGTACGCCATGCCCTGTGCAATCAGCAGCTGCAATAAAAAAATCATTTCCAACCTTTTCAGCCCAATAAAAATCACCAGCAACGATATCTTTTGGCTGATAATAAATAAATGAATTTGGTAAATGCGCATTAATAAATTCAAATGATGGTAAAATTGCTTCTTGAATACGTTTAGCATAAATAATACTATCAGTAATTTCCTTTTGTTTTTCTTCTACTTCATTTAAAGTCTCTTTTAGTTTTTCTTCGGCAATAGCTCTTAATTTAACTTCTTTTCTAAAAGATATATTCCAAAAAATAAAAGTAATAACCAACGTAACAATACCTGCCTGGATAAGCTGAAGACCAGCAGGCCAATGCATAAACTTAAATAAAAGACCATTAATAATCAATGAGATAGAAATCATATCGGCAATACTGAGAACCAATGTTTTTTCAGACACTAAAGTTATTCGTTTCTCATATCGAGATTTCATAATCAATGGTAAACATCCAAATGAAAATAAAAAATTTGAAGTGATGATGAGTACTGAAGCGCCTGGCCAATGCATAAATTTAAAGCACCAACCAATTGCAAAAATAGAACCTGAAATAATACTAATAGCCGTAATGGCTTTTTTTCTTTTTAAGGGAATTGAACTATAAAAAATAAGCGATAAACTAATGCTAAATAAGATGTATGAAATAAGTAACAAGATACCTCCAACGGCTTCTTGCATACTCTCGATAAAAAACATAGACAACAATGATAACACAAAAACAGGTGAACTAACCACCAGTATATATTTCCCAATTTTATTCAAATTCATTGCCCTTTTAGTTTTATAAATAACATAAATAGTTAAATCAAAATTGAACTATAATTTTCATATAACAAAAAATAAATTTTATTATATTGATTTTCAATCATTTAAAAAATATTTTTAACATAATTGTCAAATACATTGGTTTCTTATGTATCTTTGTCTTAAGTATTAACTTATAACATCATAAAGTAGCTCTAAAAAAATATTTTATACATGATGATTAAGCTTAAATAAAATAACAATTAATAAAATTAACACTATGAATTATTCATCAGAATTAATAAAAGGCACTTTAAAAACTATTGTTATGAAACTATTAGCCGACAATAAAAAAATGTATGGCTATGAAATTACTCAAAGAGTAAAGGAATTAACGTTTGATAAAATACAAATTACTGAAGGCGCCCTATATCCTACTTTACATTCATTAGAAGCAGATGGTTTAGTAACTACAGAAAATGAATACATTGGAAAACGTGTAAGAAAATACTATAGTTTAAGTCCAAGTGGTAAAAACAAAACTAAAGAAAAGGTAAGTGAATTAGCAGATTTTATGGAAACCATGAAATTTTTACTAGATATTAAACCAAAAACAGTTTAAAATTATTTTGGACAAACCATATAAGACATAAAAGTTCATAAAGACCGATATAGTCAAATGTTTCAATAATAAAATTATTATTTACCAATCAGCGAACTCCAAAAAAAAATTAACATTAAAAAAGCGCAAAACATTAAGACTTAAAAGTTCATAAAGACCGATATAGTCAAATGTTTCAATAATTAAGAATAACATGTACCAAATCAGTGAACAACAAATAGACTATATTCTCAACGACATTAGTGCACGTGGCGTTGAGATGGAAAGCCTGCAGCAAAATCTATTAGATCATATCTGTTGTATTATTGAAAATAATCTCAAAGAAAATGGAGACTTTGAGAGCTTCTATCAAAAAACCATAAAAACCTTTTATAAAGATGAGCTATGGGAAATTGAAGAAGAAACACTCCTATTACTAACTTATAAAAACTATTACGCCATGAAAAAGACAATGATAATAAGCGGATTGTTTTCTGCTGCAACAATGATTTTAGGAATACTATTTAAATTTATGCACTGGCCTGGAGCCTCACTATTTATAGTACTTGGCGTTGGCTCGTCAAGTTTAATTTTTCTACCGCTGTTATTTGTTCTAAAATCAAAAGACAAGCATCAAATTAAAGACAAAATTATACTTGGATTAGGAATTTTAGCAGGAATTTTGCTAAGCTTACACATCTTATTTAAAGTATTTCATTGGCCACATGCAATGATTTTAGGATATGCTTCTATTGTTTTAATTGGATTAATTTTACTGCCACTATTTTTTATTACAGGAATTAAAAATCCTGACAATAAAATTAATACTATAACTATATCAATTGTAATGATAATGGTTTGTGGCCTGTGGCTAACTTTAGTTATATCTCCAAAAGGTATGCATTACATTAAACTTAAAAACACAACGGTATATTTAATTAATGAACAAATTGTATCTAATGAAAAAAATCGGGTTGAAAGTTTACATAAAAATGATTCTATAAAAACAGAAAAAACCAAACTGACAAACGAAATAGTTGAGATGTGTGACCAATTAAAAAAAACAATCGTATTAGCAGAAACTGGTCTAGCTAAAATTCCAGAAGATTTTGACTTAAAAGAAATATACTTAGGTTATAATCATTCATACGACTACGAGCAAGATAAAATAGTTGCATTAAATCATTTAATTAAAGACTATAATACAAAAATAGATGCTATTTCATTAGATAAAATAACAACAAAAAATCCAGACAATTTATTTGATATTAATTATAAATACTACAATGGAACTAATGTAGAAGTATTAAGCCAATTAACACAAATTCAATTAATTGTTTTACAAAATGAGAAATAATTTCTATATAAATAAGATTAATTAAACAACATTTTTAATCCTATTTTATGCCCTACATTTAAGGATGTAGGGCATTTTATTTTGTATTATTACACTATCATATTTATGATTACTAAATTTACATTATGGAACATACCAATCAACTCATAAACGAAACAAGTCCTTATTTATTACAACATGCGCACAACCCAGTAAATTGGTATGCATGGAATGAAAAAACGCTTGAAATAGCTAAAAAAGAAAATAAATTAATACTTGTTAGTATTGGATATAGCGCTTGCCATTGGTGCCATGTAATGGAACATGAAAGTTTCGAAAATTATGAAGTTGCTGAAATTATGAATCAGCATTTTATTAATATTAAAGTTGATAGAGAAGAACGTCCTGATATTGATATGGTTTATATGGGCGCAGTTCAATTAATGACAGGACAAGGTGGTTGGCCACTTAATTGTTTTGCATTACCTGATGGGAGACCAATTTATGGAGGCACCTATTTTCAAAAATCTCAATGGATAAATGTATTAACTAACTTAGCAGAATTGTATAAATCCAATCCCGACAAGGTTTTTGAATACGCTGAGAATTTAACCAATGGGTTGTTGCATTTAGAAAACCCAAAAGATACTTCCGAAAAAGAATTCACTTTTGATGTATTAAAGAAATCTGTTACTAAATGGAAGGCTCAATTTGATAACGAACATGGAGGACCAAACAGAGCGCCTAAATTCCCATTACCAAATAATTACTCTTTTTTGTTAAATTATAATTATGTAGAAATTGATTTACAATTAAAAAAACACATTGATCTTACATTAAAAAAAATGGCATATGGTGGCATTTACGACCAAATTGGTGGTGGATTTGCAAGATACAGCACAGATATAATTTGGAAGGTTCCTCACTTTGAAAAAATGTTATACGATAATGCACAACTAATTAGTCTTTATAGCCAGGCATACAAACAAAACCCAAATGAATTATACAAACAAATAGTATTTGATACCATAGATTTTATTAAAAGAGAATTATTAGATTCTAATAATGGCTTTTATTCTGCATTAGATGCAGATAGTGAAGGTGTAGAAGGAAAGTATTACGTTTGGCAATTACATGAATTACAAAAATTACTTAGTGACAAATTTGAAATTTTTAAAGATTATTACAATGTAAATGATTTAGGATATTGGGAAGATGATAACTATGTATTGATACGAAACGAAGAAAACTCTGTTATAGCAATAAAACATGGTATATCAGAAACTGAATTACATTCAATAATAATTAATTGTAATACAATTTTATTAAAAGAAAGAGACAAACGTATTAAACCAGGATTAGATAACAAAATACTTGCATCATGGAATGGTTTGTTATGTAAAGCATTAGCAGAGGCCTATCTAATTTTTAATGATGAGTCGTTTAAACTTTTAGCGATAATGAATGCCGAATATTTATTAAATAATCATTGCAAACAAAATGGTCAAATCCTTCGCTTATGTAATGAAAAATCAACTATACCAGGTTTTTTAGATGATTATGCATTTGTTATAGATGCATTTATTTCCATTTATATGATAACAGCAGATATCAATTGGTTGAACAAAGGAAATGAAATGACTGCATACGCAATTGAGAATTTCTATGATGAATCTCAAAACACTTTTTTTTACACCGATAAAAGCAAGGAAAAATTAATAGTTCGTAAAGCAGAATGGAGCGACAATGTAATACCGGCCTCTAGTTCTAAAATGGCAAACAACTTAAATACACTTTCAGTTTACTTTGATAATTTATATTACCAAGATATCTCAAACAATTTACTAAAATCAGTTTTAATCGAAATTGAAAGTTATGGGGCAGGATATAGCAATTGGGCACAATTACTACTTCAAAAAACACAGCCCAAAATAGAAGTGGTAATTGTTGGTAAATATGTTAATGAAAAATTAGTTGCCTTATATAAACAAACCGCTCCAAATGTGATATTTGCTTTAAGTGATAAACCATCTGATTTAGCCATTTTTAAAAATAGATATGTAGAAGAAAAAACCTACCTATATATTTGTAAAAACAACAGCTGCTTATTACCTACCGAAGATATTAATACAGCGCTTAAACTACTTGAAACTAATAACACATAGCACTTACCTAAATAAGAAAACAATCTTTTTTATTAATTTATTTATAATTCTATTTTTTAAGGGGTTTACTCAAACACTTTTACCAACAGCAGAAACTGCCTTTGATATTCAGTTACCGTTTAATAAATCCTATATAAAACAAAATAATATAAAATCAATAACATTTGATATTATTGATAAAAAAGATTTGCAAGTAGCAGAAGATAAAGGTTTATTAAACTACTATCAATTTAATAAAGACGGGCAATTAACCCGATTTTATTATACAGTAATAAGCAAAATAGTTCAAAAGGAATTTCATCATGATGCCGTTTATCATAAAAAGAAAAAAGTAAGTAATGCTTATTCGTATACAAAAAATGAATACATATATGATACTGTTGCCACAACCTATTTTTACAATGATTACAAAGAATTGAAATTAAAAAGAAATCAGGATGGGTCATTTTATGAAAGCTACTACTTTGATTATAATTCAGATGGTAAAATAAATAAAGAGCGTAGGTGCAAAGAAACAAATGTATCAGCCATAAAATCCGACTTTAAACTAGGGTCACAATTAACAATAAGTGAAGAGAGTTTTACCTATTTGTCTACAGGGAAAAATCAATTTAAAAAAACATGCTTGAATGATGAAAATAGACCATTTAAAGAAATGATCTATAATTTTAATGATGCGAAATTAATTACAAGCATTAATGAGCAATACATTGTTACTTGGATAACTCAAAAAAGTGTATTTGAATATAATGCCAATAATTTGCTTACAAAAGCAATCTACACAAGTAATAGCAATGGTTTGCAACAATTGGTCAGAACCTATGAATACGATAAAAACAATTGCTTATTAACCGAAAAGCATTTTAAAAATGATAAATTGCAAAAAGAAATAAGTTATATAACAGACGAAAATAAAAAGGTAACTTCTTACCTCATACGTGATCCTAATGAAAAAACAATTAGGATAGTGAAATTATATTATCAATTTTATTTATAATAATAGTAATAATTACTTTTTGAGGAGTTTTTAAACTATTCACCTAACTGAGATTTAAAAAACTCATACACCAAATTTGCTTTTGAACTACCAATAATTGCAATCAATTCGGCCAATGTAGCTTCCTTTATACCTTTTACGGATTTCAATTCAGTTAATAATTTTTGTGCCGTTTTATCACTTATACCTTTTATTTCTGAAAGCTCTGTTTTAAATGTTTCTCTGCTTCGTTTATTACGGTGATGTGTTATTCCAAAACGATGAGCTTCATCACGAATATGCTGAATAATTTTTAAAGTTTCTGATCGCTTATCTAAATACATCGGCACAGAATCTCCAGGGAAATAAATCTCTTCTAAACGTTTTGCAATTCCAATAACAGTTACTTTTCCCATTAAATCTAACTTGCGTAAACTATTTACTGCTGCTCCCAATTGCCCTTTACCTCCATCAATTACAATTAATTGTGGCATTGGCAATTTTTCTTCTATAACCCTCGAATAACGCCTAAAAATAACTTCTTCCATAGTTGCAAAATCATCAGGCCCTACAACTGTTTTCACATTATAATGACGGTATTCTTTTTTAGCGGGCTTTCCATCAATAAAAACAGGCATGGCACTAACAGCATAATCACCCTGAAAGTTAGAGTTATCAAATCCTTCAATTCTTCTTTGCTCTTCCTTCATTCGCAAATCTTTCATCATTTGCTGCATAATTCTATCTGTATGCCTTTCCGGGTCAATAATTGCCAATTGCTTTTCTCTTTCTTTCTTATATAACTCAACATTTTTAAAACACAAGTCTAACAAATGTTTTTTATCTCCAATTTTAGGAATAACGTATTTTGCGTTTTCAAAATTAAATTCAGGTTCAAAAGGAACAAAAATTTCTTTGCTTAATGAGTTGTAGCGCGTTCTAATTTCATTTATTGCAAACACCAACATTTCTTCATCCGTTTCATCCAATCGTTTTTTTAATTCAAGAGTTTGAGCTTGAATTATAGTACCATTCATTACTTTAAAGTAATTTACATACGCCACTTTATCATCACTAATAATGGCAAAAACATCTGTATCAGTAATAGAAGGATGCACAATTGTAGATTTACTTTGGTATTTTTCTAACAACTCCAATTTCTTTTTAATACTAGCCGCTGCTTCAAACTCAAGATTTTCGGCATGCGCAAGCATTTTACTTTTTAAATCTCTCAAAGCAAAATTTACATCGCCTTTAATAATCTCTCTTATGTGTTTTATACCATTATCGTAATCTTCAAAAGACTGCTTACTTACACATGGTGCTTTACATTTACCTATTTGATATTCTAAACACGCAGTGAATTTTTTCTTATTTATATTTTCGATTGATAAATCTAAACTGCATGATCTAAGCGGATACAACTGTTTTATTAAATCTAATAAAATAAACATTGTTGTAACTGATGGATATGGGCCAAAATACTCATCATTATCTTTTTTTAATTGTCTTGTATGAAAAACCCTTGGAAATGATTCATTCTTAATTACAATCCATGGGTATGTCTTATCATCTCTTAGCGCAACATTATATTTTGGATTTAAATTTTTAATTAAATTATTTTCTAAAATCAAGGCATCCATTTCGGTATCAACCTTAACAGTTACAATGTCAACAATTTTTTTAACCATTAACCTTAACCTAAAGGTATCATGCTCATTACTAAAGTATGAACTTACGCGCTTTTTAAGATTTTTAGCCTTGCCAACATACAATAAATTATTCGATTCATCGTAATACCTATAAACACCAGGTGATTCTGGTAAGGTTTTTAATATGCTTTGTATATGCTCAGAAAAATGTTCAATCACAAAGTAAATTTAAGGATTAATTTATTTTGATTAATTTTAATTTCACTAAAAAGTGTTTAAAAACAAAACCATATTTATTTCGGCTTTAGATTGGGGCTTAGGGCATGCAACTCGTTGTGTGCCAATAATACGACAATTACAAACTAACAATACTGTAATAATAGGAACAACTCCATTAACTCATTTAATTTTTGATGAAGAGTTTCCCGAATTACATAAAATAGACATTGTTCCTTATAATATAAAATATTCAAACAAAATAAGCATTATTGCCAAATTACTACTAAATGCACCACGTTTATTAAAGGTTATAAAAACAGAACATCAACAACTAGCAGAAATTATCAAAAAACACAAAGTTGATGTTGTTATTAGTGATAACCGTTTAGGCTTATATAACACCAAAATAGAAAGCATTTATATAACACACCAGGTAAATTTGCAGGCTGGAATACTGTCTAAAGTTGGTAATTTTATTCATCACAGCTATATTAAAAAATTTAATCAATTGTGGATACCAGATTTTGAAGACCCGCAATTTGCTTTAGCAGGCAAATTATCGGCTAAAGGCAATTTAGAAAATGTGAAATACATTGGTCCTCTTTCTCGATTAGGTTTGTTAGACAATACAAATACTCATTTTGAATATTTGTTTTTGCTTTCTGGTCCAGAACCTTATAGAACAGATTTAGAAAATGCTCTTTTAAAAATTGCAAGCAAATCAACTAAACCAATCTGTTTAGTTAGGGGAACAACAAATAATTTAACAACAAAAATCCCAGCTAATATTAAAGTATTTGATTTACCAAAAGCTTCGGTATTATCAGAAATAATAATCAATTCAGAAACAATTATTTGTAGAAGTGGTTACAGTACACTTATGGATTTGAATAAATTGAATAAAAAAAAACTCATTTTAATACCAACTCCAACACAAACCGAACAAGAATACTTAGGCAAGTATTGGCAAGAAAAATTTTTGGCGCAGTACTTAAATCAAACTGAAATCAACGCCAAATTAACAATATAATAAACTATTCTGAAGGTTTAGCAATTCACAATTACAGTTTAATAACTCAATAGGCTTAAAGACTTATAAACCTCAATTTTACTTAAATTAGACTGTGCAAATTCTGAAAAAAATAGCTTTTTATTTATTTATAAGTTTATCCATTTCTGGTGCTATTTGGGGGTATTATAAATTGAAGGAAAGTAAGGACCCAAATGCGACTGTTTTAGAACATATTTCAAATAAAGCGTCATTCTTAATAGAAACGAATAATTATTCTGATTTTATTAATCAGCTTATTCGTCAAAATATTATTTGGAACAATTTA
>CALMMX010000171.1 GCA_937868545.1 uncultured Bacteroidota bacterium | reverse complement strand
ATATTGAGACTCCTATTTATGATTTTCATAATACAACAAATGTAAGTATGTCATTTTACTACGCTTATGCTAAAAAAATATCTACACAAGCTGATACATTTAAACTTCAAATTAGTACAGATTGTGGTGGAACATGGCAAAATATTTTAGGTGCTCCAAGTGCTAATGTAATGGCATCAAATTCTGCTGGTACAACATCAACTCCATTAAATCCATCTACTGCACAGTGGCATCAACATATAATTAGTAGCTCATTATTTAGTGCTACTACACC
Organism: uncultured Bacteroidota bacterium; assembly: GCA_937868545.1. GTDB lineage: Bacteria > Bacteroidota > Bacteroidia > B-17B0 > Aurantibacillaceae > UBA4416. The sequence continues at coordinate 7,841 of CALMMX010000171.1, read as the reverse complement.
TAACCCAAATTTAAAACCGAGTGTAAAATTTAGATTTTGGTTTAAAAGTGATGCAACTGCTGGAAGTTCAAACAACTTATATATTGATCAAATAAATTTATCTGGAACAGTTGGCCTTAATGAATTAGAAAATCAAATTCAATTACAAATGTTCCCAAATCCTACTAATTCATCAGCAACTTTAAATTTTACTATTTATAACAATGAAAAAGTTAAAATAAACATTGTAGATTTAGTTGGAAGATTAGTTGAAGAAAGCGATAAAATTTCAATTACTGAAAATAACGCAATTTATACTATTAATAAAAATGGAAATTTATCGAAAGGTGTGTATTTCGTAAATTTATACATTAATTATTCTGTAATTACCAAAAAATTAATAATAGAATAAGTACTTTAGAAAAAATTATTAAAGAAGCTGTCTTTTGTAAAAGGGCAGCTTCTTTTTTTATATAATGCTTTTTATTTATTTATCTTTACACTGCAATCATGGTAAAAAAAATAAAAAAATTTCTTTTAAGAACACTTTTAGTTTTTAGTATTATACTTATCATATTATCTATTTATTTTTATTTTGCAATTAAAATAGAAGTTCCGTTAATTGCTAATGACAACACATTAAACTGGGAAAGACAAACTCTATCACCCCATTTTTATAAAGTAAATAATAATTGGCTTAAACAAAACTCAAGCGGATTGTGGGAACTCTATGTAGAAGGAGATGGTTACGAAAGAGGTATAGCAAATGGCATGCTAACAAAAGAATTGCATGAATTTCAAGAGGATGTATTTATTAATCAAATAAAAATAATTGTACCTGATATTAATTATTTAAAGTTTTTGAAATTTTTTGTAGGCTATTTTAATAGGCATTTACCTGATAATATAACAGAAGAATATAAAGAAGAAATACTTGGGATTTCAAAATTTGCAAGTGATAAGTATGATTTTATAGCTCCTAAATACCACAGAATTTTAAATTACCATGGTGCCCATGATATTGGCCATGCCTTGCAAGATAAAAATATGACTGTTGGTTGCACCTCATTTGGCGTGTGGAATGAAAAAAGTGAAGATGGTAAACTACTAATTGGTAGAAATTTTGATTTTTACAGCGGGGATGATTTTGCTAAAAATAAAATTGTGCAATTTACAAATCCTAAAAAAGGATATAAATTTGCAACTGTAACTTGGAGTGGCTTTATTGGTGCATGCAGTGGAATGAACGAACACGGACTTACCGTAACTATAAATGCTGCAAAAAGCTCCATTCCTACTGATGCAGCAACACCAATTGCTTTGTTAGCCAGAGAAATATTACAATATGCTAAAACTATAAATGAAGCCGTTGAAATTGCAAAAAAAAGAAATGTTTTTGTGTCTGAAAGCATTTTAATCGGAAGTGCAACTGATAATAAAGTAATAAGTATTGAAAAATCTCCAACCAATATTGATATTTACGAAATTCAAAATTCGAATGAATTAATTTGCCCAAATCATTTTCAAGGGCCAGCTTACAGCAATGATTATAATAACTTAATTAACCAAGCAGAAAGTTCTTCATTGTACAGAAAATACCGATTAAAACAACTATTAAACGAAGATAAACACATAAATTATACTGAAGTAGCAACTATTTTAAGAAATAAAAAAGGAATTAATAATAGTAATATTGGTCTAACTAACGAAAAAAGCCTCAATCAATTATTGGCACATCATGGAGTGATTTTTAAACCACAAGATAAACTTATGTGGGTTAGTGCTAATCCATTTCAATGTGGGAAATTTATTTGTTATAATTTAGATAGTGTTTTTAAAATTGCTCCTAATCTTAGTAGTGATTTACCTATAAATACTGAAAAATATACGGTTGCTGAAGATTCATTTTTATATACAAATGAGTATAAAAACTTTTTGATATTTAAGCAAATTAAGAATTACTTACAGTTAATTACAACTAAATCTACCATTATATCTTTGCCCCAAAACATCGAAAAATCGTTTGTAAATAGTAATCCTGAAAGTTATTTAACCTATCAACTATTGGGGGATTATTACAATTCTAGAAACAATAAAAAAGTAGCAATAAATTATTATAATCTTGCCTTAACTAAGGAATGCGCCACTTTAAAAGAAAAACGAATTATTGAAAACGCACTAAAAACACTAACTGATAGGAAAAATTAATCCCAAAATAATACCATTTAATTTCAAATTTAAATTGAATAAATCTTATTAACTCAAAATGGTAATAATTTAGTCGAAAAATCAATCTGCTCTAAGTATTTTTACTATTTTTGTTACCCAAATAACTAAACATTAAAACAATTATTATGTCAGCTCAAACCTCAAATGAAATAGCACACGAAAGTATGTTTGAAGCCGTATTGGCTCGCTTAGATGTTGCTTCAAAGTTAATGAACATGTCAGAAGACGTTGCTACAATACTAAGAAGCCCTATTAAACAGGTAAAAGTAAGTTTACCAGTTATGATGGATAATGGAAAAATTCAAGTTTTTGAAGGATACCGTATTGTTCACTCTACTGTATTAGGTCCATCTAAAGGAGGAATACGTTATGCAATGGATGTTAATCAAGATGAAGTTATGGCTTTAGCTGCTTGGATGAGCTTTAAATGTGCCGTAGCAAATTTACCATATGGTGGTGCTAAGGGCGGTATTAAATGCGACCCACGTGCTATGAGTGTTGGTGAATTAGAACGTTTAACTCGTGCTTACGCTTCATCAATGAAAGATGTATTTGGAGTAAACAAAGATATTCCAGCTCCAGATATGGGAACAAGCGGAAGAGAAATGGCTTGGATATTAGATGAATTTAATAAAGTTACAGGCGAAGATAGCCCAGGTGTAATTACAGGTAAGCCAATTGTAATTGGTGGTTCATTAGGCCGCGATGCTGCAACAGGACGTGGCGTTATGGTGAATACACTTGCTGCTTTAAAGAAAATGGGATTAAATCCTAAAGAAGTTTCTGCAGCTGTGCAAGGTTTTGGAAATGTTGGATCACATGCAGCTCGTTTATTATCTGAACAAGGAATTAAAATTGTAGCTATTGGTGATCATACTGCTACTTTTTATAACGAAAAAGGAATAGATATTAAAGCAGCATTAGATTATGCAGCTAAAAATAACCGTGTATTAAAAGGATTTACAGGTGGTACTGAAATTGGAGCAAATGATATTTTAACATGTAAATGTGATGTATTAGTTCCTGCAGCTTTACAAAATGTAATTACTGAAGAGATTGCACAATCTATACAAGCTAAATTAATTGTAGAAGGTGCAAACGGACCTACTATGCCAGAAGCTGATGCAGTATTAAACGACAAAAAAATTATTGTAGTTCCAGATATTTTAGCAAACAGTGGTGGTGTAACCGTATCTTACTTTGAGTGGGTACAAAATAAAGCAGGTTACTACTGGAGCGAAAATGAAGTAAATACTAAACACGATGAAAAAATGGAAATTGCTTTTGCAAGTGTTTGGGATAATGCTTCACAATACAAAACTTCAATGCGTATTGCAGCTTATATTACAGCCTTACAAAAAATTGAACAAGGTGTTAAGTTAAAAGGTAACTATTAATAACTAGTTATTCTCTGAATAAAAAAACCGTCTCAAAAGGACGGTTTTTTTATTTTACAAATCAAGCTTACGTTTTACTAATAAAAAGTAATTATTTTCAATTGGTAAATAACCGAATTCATAACAAAATACATAGTTTTTACCTGTTTTAGTTGTAGTAATACTAGTGTGATAACCAAAATTAAACCCTTTATCTATTAACTTTTGTTGCGATACTTTAGCTGTTTCTTCGGGTAATAATTCCTCCATAATACGGCGGTTTTTACTCAATATTAAATTTATTTTTTTTACATGCGCACTGCTTATACTATTTAATTTGTTGTTATAAGCATTACGGCATAAATCGCTACAAAATTTTTTGTCGGCTCTGCCATGAAAAGCTTCTCCACATTCTAAACAGGTTCTTTTTTCCATAATCAATTAAATAATGTTTTAGGAATACTACAAACAGGTATTGGATCCATTTTGTGTTTATTAGCTGAGTTTCTGCCTTTGTAAATGCTCATTACTTTTTGTTGATGATCATTTAATGCATAGGTTTCTTTATTTTCTAGATACAACATGGCCCACTCCAAATCATCATAAGTTGCGCCTATTTGGTCTTCATCTGTTCTTCCATCGGCAAATAAGCCATCTGTAGGTTTAGCCTTTAAAATTTGATCTATTACTCCTGCTTCTTTTGCTAAGGCATAAACTTGCGATTTCATTAAATCTGCTATAGGACTCACATCTACTCCACCATCTCCATATTTAGTGTAAAAACCAATTCCAAAATCTTCTACTTTGTTTCCTGTACCGGCTACTAACAATTTATGATGTCCTGCATAAGCGTATAATGTTGTCATGCGTAAACGAGCACGGGTATTTGCCATGGTTAAAAAATCTTGTATGTTAGTGTCATACGTTTTTTCCATTTCTTCAAAAATTGGAGTAAGGTTTACCTCGTAATTACTTACATTACTAAAATTTTGTTTTAACCATTCAATATGAGCATTACCTCTATCGTATTCGTTTTTAATTTGGCGTATTGGCATATTTAGGCAAATAACTTTTTTACCTGTTAATGCACAAAGTGTTGAAGTTAAAGCGGAATCTATACCTCCCGAAATCCCTATTACAAAGCCTTCTGTTTTCGATTTATCTGAATAGTCTTTTAACCATTTTACTATATGTTCAATAATTTCCTTGTGTTTCATTATATTACTTTATGTTTTATTAAGCTCTATAAATTTATTATTTAAACCTGGATTATGCAAAAGGAATAGTTTTAAGTGGCGAAAAATCAATTGAATTTAATAAAGCATTGCTATTTAAAATCTTATCAAAAAAAAATCTCATTAGCATATTACTAATGAGATTTTTAAATTAATGTTTTCTAACTACTAGAATAAAATTCCAATGTTAATTTGAACACCATCGCTAAATGCACTTTGCTTAGAGCCAGAAGATGGTTTTGTAGAATTATTTACGTTTTCAAGAATTTTGTCAACCATAATTTCTGAAGTACCTTGGTATTGGTTAACAAAGCCTCTTAAATAATTAACACTTAAAAATAAAGAAGTTGTTCCTGATAAATTATACTCAGCACCTAAACCAACATTTAAACCTAAATTAAATGGTATTAAATCTCCACTAGGTCTCATTTCTGTAATTGTAGAAGTAGCAGAACCTGATTCGTATTTTAAAGTAGTATTGTTAAATTTTAATTCAGTAATTTCATCAGTTGCTTTATAACCAGTTTGAATTGCTAAATTACCGCCAAACATTCCAAAATATTTTAAACCAGAAATATCTTTAGTCATTAATTTAAGCAAAAGAGGAATAGTAACATAGGTTGCTTTAACGTTTCTGCTTTTTATTTCGTAAAATTTATTAGTATTAGTTGTAGCAGTAAAGCTTGGTGCACCAGTTGTAAAGTCTGTTTTAACAAAATCCGTATAATTATTATCTTTATCTAAGATATAACCTTGTCCGTTTACATAAGTTTGCTTTCCACCTAAGAAATCGCCACCAATACCTGTAACAAAAGAAGCTGTAGAATTAATTCTGAATTCCGTTTGTAAACCAAAACCAAAACCAAATTTAAGGCCTTCTTTTTTAATATTTTTTTGAATATCACTTCTAAACCAAGTAGGTGTTGGAGTAATTTTTAAACCAAATCTGAACTTTTTATCTGCGTCATCTGTTTTGTTATCTTGAGCACTTAATGAATTAACTAACAATAAACAGCTAGAAACTAAAAGTAAAATCTTTTTCATGTATTTTTATTTTTTTTAATTTAACGATGTAAATGTAATACAAATATTGAAATGAAAACCACTTTAAAATTATTTGCCCTTGTTTTATTTGTTAATTTTTTGACAGGTTGTAAACACGACCCTTTGGATATTGACACTAGTAAGGTTGAATTAGCACCAATTGTAGTAAAACGATTAGACAAAGATTTGCTAAAAATCAACGAATCTAATATTGCCCAACAATCTGCCGAATTACAAAAGAAATACTCTACATTTTATGTGAGGTATATTTCAAATATTGTAAATAATGGGGGTAGAATTAATGATTCTTCCTATAATCAAAACATGTTTGCCTTTTTAAAAGATAAAGAAATGAATTTGGCATTTAAGGAAGTGGAAGCCATGTATTCTGATAACGACATAGAATTATTGGGTGAAGAATTAACTGAAGCAGTTAAAAGATACAAAGTTTTTTTTCCGGAGCGCAAAACACCTAAACAATTTGTAACCTTTATGAGTGGCTTTAACTATAATGTGGTTTATGTTGATTCTACAATTGGTTTGGGTTTAGAAATGTATTTAGGCGAAAACAATGAGTTTTATAACATGTTACAATTTCCAAAATTCAGAACTCGTGCCATGAACAAACATCATTTATTGAGCGATGCCGTAAGAGGTTGGGTAATTACAGAATTTGATAATACTGATACACCAGTAAATAATTTATTATATCACATGATTTTTTATGGTAAAATTTTTTATGTGTGTGATGCATTGCTTCCACAAGTAAGTGATTCGTTGAAATTTGGCTATACAACTAAACAATTAAATACTTGCCTTGAAAATGAAAAAAACTATTGGGGCTTTTTTGTAAAAGACAATAAATTATTTGAAAACGATTTAAAAATTGTTTCAGAATTTACAAGTGATGGTCCTTTTACAAGGGCTATAAGTAAGGAATGTCCGCCAAGAGTTGCAATGTGGCTTGGCCGACAAATTGTAAAATCTTATATGGAACATAATAAAGATGTTACACTATCGGATTTGATGAATGAAAAAGATTCTCAAAAAATACTGTCAAAATCAAAATACAAGCCTTAAAAGAAATTTAAAATAATTTTGTTTAGCATAGAATGAATCCTATTGAGCAACAAATACTGCGTAATTCGGAAATATTAAAAAAATATATTCCTCATTTTGCAGTAAACACCATTGCTCATTGGATTATTGAATTAGACATTAAATTAAAAATTACGAAGGAACGAAGCACCAAATTGGGAGATTACATGCCTCCGCATAATGGGCTAAACCACACCATTACAATTAATCATAATTTAAATGAGTATTCGTTTTTTGTAACATTAATACATGAAATTGCCCATTTAAAAACCTACAATCAATATAAAAATAAAGTTGCTCCCCATGGTATTGAGTGGAAACATTCTTTTAGGCAATTAATGAATCCTTTTTTAACAACAGACAATTTACCATTAGATATATTTTATGCACTTAGAAAATATATGAATAACCCAGCAGCTTCAAGTTGTAGTGATGTAACTTTAATGCGCACTTTAAGATTATATGACAAAGTTCATGAAACCAATCCAACTGTATTATTAGAGCATTTACCATTTAGATCTCATTTTATTTATAATGGTTCCCGCATTTTTGAAAAAGGTGAAAAATTACGTAAGCGATTTAGATGTAAAGATATAGCCTCTGGGGCGGTTTATTTGTTTAGTCCACTTGCAGAAGTAGAAGTTTTTGAAAAGCAAACTATGTAAGAATAAACTCAAATAATTCAATGAAAATTTAAATTAGTATTGCTATTGAATTATACGGAATAAAAAAAAGCAACCTTGTTTTGGCTGCTTTTTTTAAAGTTCGCAACTTGGTTCGAACTGTCCACATATAAACTTATTGTATTAATTCTTCTTGCTGAGCATTACAAAATCGTTTACTACAATATTTATTACATAGCGTTTTACGCCATCTTTAT
>CALMMX010000170.1 GCA_937868545.1 uncultured Bacteroidota bacterium | reverse complement strand
GAGGAAAGTTTACAACGATTAACATCCTAATTGTTCAAAAAAACAAAATTTAAGTTAAAAATAGCTCCTTATCGGGGCTATTTTTGTTTTATATGAAATAGTATTTATTACATATAAACATTGATTTAATATCAAACCCTGTATGAGACCAAAAAAAAATGAAATGAATCTTAAGGAAGTAATTGCTTTAATTACTTTGCTTGACGACCCAGATGATGGAATTTACTCTGAGGTTAAAAATAGGTTTATAATTTTAGGTCCACCAGCTATACCACATTTAGAAACTGCTTGGGAAAATAGCTTTGATGCGCTAATGCAAAAACGTATTGAAGGTATCATACATACTATACAATTTAAAGCACTACAACAAGCCTTAAAATATTGGGCAGAACACGAACAAGATGATTTATTTAAAGGATGTTCAATTATTGCACGTTACCAATATCCAGATTTAGACGAAATCAAACTTAAAAAACAGTTACATCAAATAAAACAAGATGTATGGTTAGAATTAGATGAAGATTTAACTGCAATTGAAAAAGTTAAAATCATTAATCATATTCTGTTTGAAGTTCATCAATTTGGTGGAAATTTAACAAATTACCATGCTCCACAAAACTCATTTATTAATGTTGTTTTAGAAACAAAAAAAGGTAATCCTGTAATGCTAAGTGTTATTTATGCATTAGTATGTAAAGAGTTAAATATTCCCATTTATGGCATTAATTTACCACAGCATTTTGTTTTAGCTTATGTTAATGACTTTGCCAATTTAATAGATCCATCAGACAAAACATTGTCAGATAACATACTTTTTTATGTTAATCCTTTTAGCAAAGGTTTAATTTTTAATCAAGGAGATATTGATGCCTTTATTAAACAATTAAAATTAGAGCCAGAAACAAAACATTACCTACCATGCTCAAACTTAGATATTATCAAACGTATTTTAAACAATTTAATATATTCGTTTGATAAAATGGGCTACGCCGAAAAAGTAGCCGAATTAAAAAGTTTAGAAAAGCAATTATAAAATTTCGTAAATTGCCTAAATTATTTTAAATTTTATAATTAAGCTTTTAAGAACTAAAATATTACACCATGAATCCAAAAGGTAAATTAGTAATTATTGGGGGGGCAGTTGATAAAGGAAGTTTTACCGAAAAAAACTTTGACAAACAAGTTGAGAAAAATTTGAATTTCTTTGAAACTGGTATTTTAAGAAGATTAATTACAGAATCTAAACATAAAGAAAATTCTAGAATTGAAATTATAACAACTGCTTCAAAAATACCAAAAGAAGTTGGACCAGAATACGCAAGAGCTTTTGAATACCTTGGAGCAAAAAATGTAGATGTATTATATATCGAAAACAGAGAGCATGCTTTAGACGAATCTTCGGTTGAACGTTTAAAAAAGGCTGATGTTGTAATGTTTACTGGTGGAGACCAATTAAGATTAACTTCAATTTTAGGTGGTACACCATTTCATAAATTATTATTGGATAAATATCAAAACGAAGATTTCATTTTTGCAGGTACATCAGCAGGTGCAGCTGCAGCCTCTAATAATATGATATACCAAGGTAGTAGCAGCGAAGCTTTACTTAAAGGTGAGGTTAAAATAACTAGTGGTTTAGGTTTAATTGATGATGTTGTAATTGACACTCACTTTGTACATAGAGGTAGAATTGGTAGATTATTTCAAGCAGTAGTAGGAAACCCCATAGTTTTAGGAATTGGCTTAGGTGAAGACACCGGATTATTAATTACAAATAAAACTAATATGGAGGCCATTGGTTCTGGTTTAGTAATATTAGTAGATGGCAGAAACATTAAAGATACAAACCTAACAGCTGTTGAAATTGGGGAACCAATATCAATTAAAAACTTAGTTGTTCATGTCATGAGTATGGGAGATCATTATGATTTAGCAAAGCATGAAATGATTATTGATTACCATTTAGTGAAAAAATAATTTCTATTTTACTAAAACTAGTTTTTCTGAATCAAACAAATCTCCTGGAGATACAATATTTTCATCCATAGGATTTTCTTTACCGAATTTGTCTTTTAATTTTTCTTTAACCAAAGGATTAGACAGATCATAATCCTTAAATGTTTTTACCATACACAGCTCAATGTTTAAGGCATTTTTATACATCTTATAAACCAATTCACTGCAATATATTTTTTCATCAGACCAACCATACACTTCATCATAATTTTTATTGTTAAATTTCAAAAATGCCATTTTCAACTTTTGAATTTGATCATTTGTAAAATTTGCAGTGTTTAACCTTTTCACAGTGCCTACCCCTCTTTTATTAAATTCAACTAAACTAGTTTTACAAACAGGTTGAATTGCTTCATAAACCATCCATTTATTATTTTCATAAAATAAAATGCCACAATGGTTATATTTAGAATGTGTTGCCATTTGAATACCTTTCCCAATGTCTCCTCCAGTAGTTTGAAAAATGATATCGCCATCTTGGTATTTCAATTTTTGTTTATGATTAAAACTTAGCCAAATTATTAGCAAACCAACAATTGAAAGTATTTTAAATGGTTTCATATATATAGAATTTAAAGTATAACTCAAATTAAATTAAAAAGTGACAACAATAATTATAGTATAAAAAAACTCAACGCTTATAATACCTTATACATCAAACTCAGTTCCTTCAATAGCTAATTCCACATTATTAAAAATTGGTTTAGCCTCAATCAAAAACTCATTTAATTCGGTATATCTAGCAGAAAAATGTCCTAATAATAATTTTTTGGCATTACTTAAATTGGCCATTTCAGCAGCTTGTTTAGCTGTGCTGTGGAATGTTTTTGCTGCTCTATCAATTTTATCCTCTAAAAAAGTGGATTCATGATACAATAAATCAACATCTTTAATATCATTTGCTAATGATTCAAAAAAACGAGTGTCGCTACAATAAGCAAAACTTCTTGGAGGTGGTGGTGCAATTGTTAATTCTTCATTTGAAAGGATGTTCCCATTATTATCAGTTGCATCATAGCCCAATTTCAATTTATGAATTTCAGAAAATGACACATTTAATTTTTCGAGTTTATACTTATCAATATTTCTTGCAAGAGGCTTTTCCTTAAACAAAAAACCAGTTGTATTTATTCTATGTTGCAATGGAAAACTATAAACCTCCACTTTATCATCTTCCCAAATTAGCTGTTTCAATTTGTTTTGTGTATCAACATAATGTATTGGGAATGATAAATAAGTATCTGAATGTTTATGAATTAAATCAATAATTTCTTTTAATTCGGCTGGAGCATAAATAGTAATGGGGTTTTTACGTCCCAATAAATGCATACTGGCCAATAAACCGGCAAGTCCAAAAAAATGATCGCCATGTAAATGGCTAATGAAAATATGATTTATACTTTGAACTCTAGCTTTGTATTTTCTTAATTGTATTTGAGTTGCCTCACCACAATCAATTAAAAAAAACCGCTCAGCTATATTTAATAACTGAGCGGTTGGATTTCTTGTTGAAGTAGGCGTTGCTGCGCTACTTCCTAATATTAATAATTTAAAGGTTTGAATTGACATTTAATTTAAACCTTTAGGGAATTATTCAGTAATAACTAAACGTTTTGTTGATACTGAATTTTTATAAGTAACTGTATAAATATAAACACCAGCAGATAATCCTTTTGAATCAAATGTAAATGTATTTTCTCCTAATTGTGTTTTAGATGTTTGAGTATTTACAATTGCTCCTAAAGAATTATATACAGTTAAAGTAGCATTACTTTCATCTTCAACATAATATTTAATTTCAGTTTTTCCAGTGAAAGGATTTGGAGAATTTTGCATTAAACCAAATTTATCTTTTCCAATTTCTTGAACACCAATTGGAGCATTAATTTTAATAATGTAATAATTTAAAGTTTGAGGTGCAGCTAAAGAACCACTTCCACCTGAACCATCAGATGGCGTAGAACAACCACCAAACAATGGTTTTAAACTAACAAATGGAGTAACTACTAAATGTAATGTATAAGTTCCAGCTGTAGTTGGTGTTCCGTAAACACTAGCACAATAATTTCCAGTACGAGGGAATTTAAAAGCAGGTGCACCGTTTACTGGTGTAATACTTAATGTTGTATTAGAACTTCCAAAATTTAAACCTGGAGGTAAATTGTAATTAGTTGATGTTGCAGGATTTGTTAATTCAAATCTATGAAAACAAAAATTTAATCCAGAAGAACTTGTATCCGTTGGAACCTTTACTGTTAAATTTTCAACATAAGGTACACCAACAGTTCCACTAACAAAATTAGTTACACTATCAGGAAAAACACCAACTTTTGGTGCAGCAATAAAAGTAGGATTTAAAGAACAAGTTGGTACAGTTTGAGCAAAAGTTGCATTAACCGCCAACATTGCTAAAATAGAAACGTAGATTTTTTTTTTTTTTATTAGTTTAAGTTAATATTAATTTTATAA
>CALMMX010000169.1 GCA_937868545.1 uncultured Bacteroidota bacterium | reverse complement strand
AATCCACAAAATGATGGTATATTGATTCGTATTATAGTTCCGCCATTAACAGAAGATAGAAGAAAAGATTTAGTAAAAACTTCAAAATCGGCTGGAGAAGATGCTAAGGTTGGATTAAGAAATATTAGAAAAGAATCTATTGATAAAATTAAAGCCTTACAAAAAGCTGGTTTACCTGAAGATGAAGCAAAATCTGGTGAAGCTGCAATGCAAAAAATTATTGATGAATTTTCTGTTAAATGTGACAAACATCTAGAACAAAAAGAAAAAGAAATTTTAACTGTTTAAGTTCATTTTTTATAAAAATTGAGTAAAAAAAAGGGTGAAATCTAAACAATTTCACCCTTTTTAATTTTCATTCACTCGCTCAAAACAGCATTTCACCCTTTTACAACAATATTTCACTCAACGAACATGAAAATAATCGATTTGAAAACCAGCAACTTAACAAGTTACTAACATTTATTTTTAAATATGGTGTAACTATTTAACTCGTTTCGCATTATAAACATGTAATGCTCTTAAACGCAGTTTACTATATGGAATTTTCACCGCGATACCACCATACCGCCGAAATGTTGCAAACAGAGCAACATATTATTGAGGCTGCGAAACAAAACCCAGAAAACTTTGGGCCTTTGTACGATAAATATTACAAACAAATATTTGGTTACGTTTACCAAAGAATGGATTGCAAGGATACTGCCTTTGATTTAACAGCGCAAGTATTTTTAAAAGCCTTAACTAATATTGAAAAATATGAGTACAAAGGTGTGCCATTTGCAAGTTGGTTGTATCGTATTGCGCAAAGCGAGGTTATGCAATTATTTAGAACTCAAAAAAAATTGAGAACTGTAAATGCTGATATTAGTGATTTAAGAAACATTTGCGAAGAGGTAGAAGAAGAATATATGGAACAATACAAAAATGTATTGATGACAGTTATTAAAGATTTACCAGAAGATGACTTACAATTAGTTGAAATGCGTTTTTTTGAAAAAAGACAATTTAAAGAAATTGCAGAAATACTTAACTTAACAGAAACTAATGCAAAAGTAAAACTATACCGAATACTTGAACGAGTAAAAAAAACGCTTACTAAAAAATAATTATATGTGTAAATTTTTAACTCCACTTATTTTGCTGATATTTTTTTTCGGATTTCTTTCCTGTAAAAATCAGCAAGAAGAAAGTGATACAAAAAAAAATACAACATTTGATACTGTTACAACAACAGAAATCGATCCTTTTATTGACTCGTTAAGTGAGCCTTTAATAGATACGATGAAAACAGCATATGATAATATTCATTCATTAAGGGAAATTTATTTACGCACTCAAAAAAAACCAACAACCTTTGTTATAAAAGCAAATAGAGATACCACAATTAAATGCAATGAAGGAACACTTCTTTCAATTCCAGCTAATTGCTTTTTAAGAGCAAAAGATGGTGAACCTGTTAATGGAAACATTAAAATTTCAGTCAAAGAATTTTATAAAATTTCAGACATGTTAATGGCGAATATAACAACCAGCAGCAATGGAAATATAATTGAAACTGGAGGAATGCTCAATATTAAAGTTAATGCTAAAGACAATAACGATAGCCTAATTTTACAAAATGGAAAAAATATAACAATAGCTTTGCCAACTTTTCAAAACAATTCTAATGGAATGCTTTTGTTTAATGGATTACATGATAGTGTAAACAACATAAATTGGATACCTAGAAATGGTATAACAGGAGAAGCTCAAAAATGGAAAACTGGTAATTACTTTCCTTATGAGTTTTCCGATTTTAGTAAAAATAAATTCGTTTTTGGAGATGATTCTCCAAAAAAAGTTCCAATAGTGCAAAGTAAATTTACTAATACAATTACTTCTGAAATTACAATAACTTTGAGAGATGCTATGCAAATTAGAAATTCAATTGGTAAACAAGCCTTAGGGTATATAGACACCATAGGTAATTTACATATTTATAAAATTGGTTCTTATAATCAAAATTTGCTTTTTAATACAGATTTTAACTCAACTTTTTATAAAATAATAAAAGTAAATGTTCCTGTATGTTTTAATGTAACTATTAAAACTAATATAAATAAACCTTATTATGAAAAATTATTTAAAATGAAAAAAGCAAATCCTGATAGTATGATAACAGCTACTATTAGCTTTTTGCCTCAGGTCAAAAAATATAGTTTTGAGAATTTCAGAACAAAATTTGATAACGCCATAACTGTTACTGAATATAAAAAAGATCTAAATAAA
>CALMMX010000168.1 GCA_937868545.1 uncultured Bacteroidota bacterium | reverse complement strand
AACTTGAACCTAATGGAATTAAGGTAGTTTGGGAAAAGCCAATAATACTAATAAACAATAAAAGTAAGGTTGTTTTCATGATTCAAATTTTTACTAATTTAAAATTATAGAACCTCTATATATTTTCAAAGCATAAAACATTTATCGGTACTATTTTACCGTTTTTCGGTAATAAAAAAAGTTCATTGCTAGCAATGAACTTTTTCAAATTTAAAACCAAACCTTAACCATTATTCCTTTATAAATCTGAGTGTTTTTAATAAAACATTTTCATTACTATAAATAGACACAAAATAATTTCCTGTTTGCAAACCTTCAATATTGATTTCATTTATCTTATTAGTTACAAACATTTCTCTTCCTAAAATATCTCTTATTACAATTGATTTAATATTATCAGCATCTTCTAAACCCTTAATACTTATGGTACTTTTAGAAGGATTTGGATAAATTAATGCATTATTAGTTTTTTCGAATATAGAATTTATTACTGTTGTTACTCCATAAGAACACATTTTAGCTGCTCCTAAAAAACATTTATGACCAACAACCGTTACTGTATCATTAAAATAATAACTAGCATTTGAAAAACTAATTGGAATTTTTGTTACTTGATAAAACTGAGCACTTGGATTCATAGCAGCTATTAAAATAGAATCACCTTTTACGATACCTCGTGCAATCCCAAAATTATAAATTTGTGATGGGGAAGCGTACGCTGCAGCATTCATGTTTTTAATTTGAATTGGATCATAATTTTTGTAATATGTAACTGTGGTAGGGGTTAAAATACTATTAAAATGAGCCAATCTTCTCATACCTTTTACATAGTAATCTGTAACATGCTGATTTACGTTTGGTCTTTGATCCCCATCCCATAATATAAAACCATCTGCACTACTCATTATTGCGAAAATTGGCATTGCTTCAGCAACTAAAGAATCTTTCCAGGAAGTATAATCAGGAGATCCGTCTGGCATAGAGAAGTCTGTCTTTAACCAATGATATGGCAAAACTGGCTTTGATGGGAACCATGCTTTAGTCAATTCAACTGTATACAAACTTTCTTGAAGCCAATCACCATTGCCAGGAGCATAAATCCCCAATCTACCACTCCAAACATGATAATCATCTGGACTAATAAAATCCAAATCACTCGTATAATAATTTCCAAAAGTTGTAAAATTAACTGTATCTCTAAACATCCAATGAATGTTTGTTGCATCTGTTGTTAATTGAGTCCAAGTTATCGACGGGAATACAGTGAAAATATCTGCTCTATTAATATTAGCAGAATAATTCCCAATTAATCCTGGATTTGGCGATAGTGTTTTATAAGCCTTTATTGGGGCATCATAAGCTTTAATCATATGTCTAAAATACATTTTTTTAAAATCCGAGGCAGTCATTGAAGCTGGCATATAGGCAGTTGGTGTTGGCATATATCCATCTGCACGAACCCATGGTGCAGTGGTACCTGTATAAATAGGATTGCATGGATAAGTACTTGTATTATTACTCTGCAAACAATTCAACCAATTATCCAAACCAGTTGGCCCCCAATTTCCATCAATTCCCATTTGTTCTTCTAAATCAACTGTAACTAATGCAACATTTTTTCGTATTATACCACCAGAACTTGAATAGGCAGCTAATGAATTAGAATCAATAGGAAAACTACTTGTAGTAGGGGTTGATGGGCAATAAGAACTTACAATTGTTGTTCCTGAGTATACAGTTGTCCACATTAAAGGATTTCCAGTTTTAAACACTGATTGGTATTTTGCTACTTTATCTGCATAAATAGTTGAATTTGAATTCTGAGTAAAAAAATCTCCACCTGTAAAACATATTGGATTATTATACTGACGTCCTCTAAATTTTGTAGGAACTATATTTTTATTTGGAACATCAATCCAACTACAAGTTTGTGAAAACCCATGTTTTATGGGAGTATCCCACGAACTGGTGTAATTCCAAATCCATTCCCAACTTGTAATAAACCTACTTGGTAAATGAAAATCAGTTGCTCCATAATTAATTGAACTATGTAAGGCAGGATTCTTTGTATCTATATAATAAGGATAATCATAATTTACTAAATGATTAGCGCAACCTGATAAAACTGCTGACAATGAAAAATCAAAACTAACGTCTGAACTATTTAGAGCATTTTGATGTA
>CALMMX010000167.1 GCA_937868545.1 uncultured Bacteroidota bacterium | reverse complement strand
TTTTTCAATATCCTTATCAGCATATTTATTTTCGGTAAATATTACCTGTAAAGCATTTACAATGGCTTGCAATAAAATACGATGAGGCTTAGGAGCTTGTTTTACTTTTTTTTTCATTTTTAATTAATTTACCAAACCAGTTTCAACACCATTTCTAAATGCTCTTCGGTCAATTTCTTTTTTATTTATATCATAAAAATACCACAAACTATCTTGTAAATCATTTTTATACCAACCTGCCATTTGTACATTTCCATTAGGGAAATAAACTGTAGTTTGTCCATGTTTTCTGCCATTATCGTAGAAACATTCACTCCATTTAACACCATTATCGTAAAATGCTAACCACTGACCATGGCGTTTTCCAAATCTAAAAAATCCTGTAAATTTAATAACCCCATTTGGATATTTATCTACATAATCTCCAGTATAGTCTGAATCAGGTGGGGCAATATAATATTTTGACTTTTTTGTTGCATTTGAAATTGTATCACTATTTAAAGAATCAGATTTTTCTTGTTCTTTATCATTCGTAGTTTCAGATTTACAACTTACAAAATAAATGCTCCATAAAAGCAGAGCCGAAAGATAAATTAACTTTTTCATAATTTTATTTTTTTCGTTCAATTGAATAATTTACTAACTGTATTAAACTTTGTTTTGAGGGCGAATCAGCTATTGTTTCAAGGCACTTTAATGCCTTTACTCTATATTCATCCATAATTTTTTCAGCATAAGAAATACCACCCTTTTCGATTACAAAACTTATTACTTCTGCAACTTTTTTAGGATCATCATTATGATTTTTAACTATGTTAATTATTTTGCGTTTCTCCAACCATGTACAATTATTTAGTGCATAAATTAAAGGAAGAGTCATCTTTTTTTCTTTAATATCAATACCTGTAGGTTTACCAATTGATGTATCATCTCCAAAATCAAACAAATCATCTTTTATTTGAAAAGCTATCCCTGTAAATGTTCCAAAATCCAAAAATGTTTTAATTAAATCTTTGTTTTCGCTAACAGATGCTACTCCTGCAGAACAACATGCTGCTATTAAGGTTGCTGTTTTTTTTGTTATAATTTCAAAATAGATTTCTTCAGAAATATCGAGTTTACGAGCTTTCTCTATTTGAAGAAGTTCTCCTTCGCTCATTTCCCTTACTGCATTACTTACAATTTTTAGTAAATGAAAATCGTTATTATCTAAAGAAAGTAATAACCCACTTGACAATAAAAAATCGCCAATTAAAACTGCAATCTTATTTTTCCATAGGGCATTAACACTAAAAAAACCTCTTCGTTCATTACTATCATCTACAACATCATCATGTACCAAAGTTGCCGTATGTAACAATTCAATTAAAGAAGCTGCTCTGTATGTACTTTCATTTATTTCTGCAACACATTGCGCACTTAAAAAAACAAACATTGGTCTTATTTGCTTGCCTTTTCTTTTAACAATATAATTAGTGATTTTATCTAATAAAGGAACGCTACTTTTCATGGACTGTTTGAACTTAATTTCAAACTCATCCATGTGTTTAGTAATAGGTGCCTTTATTTGATCTACAGGAGAACTCATATTTTAAAAAGTAGCGTAAATATAATGAAAGTAGTTTGATTAATGTTGCAATAATTAATCAAACAAAATTAGATTAAAATACTAATAAGAATGCTACCAACAATATTTACTTATTTTGTTGGTTTCAAAGAGTTTACATATTCTTGCCAATTCATAGTTTTAAACTTATCTTCAGCATAATATTTTAAAATAGGGAGTAATGCTTCTGGCGATAAAAAAGAATTTAAGGCATCTAAATGGACTGATTTTTCATCTAAAACTGCAATTGTAGGAAATTGCAATCTATTGTTGGTTACTTTAAAAGCAAAGCTATTTAATGGGTAGCCATTAAGGGCAGTTTTAAAACACTTTTCATTTTTATACATTATAGTATCACTACTCTCTGCATCAAAATTCATAACATAAAAATTCTTATTTATATAATTTGCTATAGCAGTATCTTTTAAAGTGGTAGCATTTTGAACTTTGCATGAATTACAAAATCCAGCATAAATATTTACTAAAACTTTTTTAGGTTTCTTTTTTTGAAGTTTCTCTATTTCTTTATATGAATACGTTTTTATGTGTTTTTTTACGAATGTTGTATCATAAAAAGTATGATCAAATTGGGCCGAGAATTTCTCATAAGCTGTTGTTTTATAAACATTTTCAACAACATAAATTAATAATGGTTCAATTTTTTTATCTTCTAAATAACCTTGAGATAATAAATTAAATTCATAATTATTTGACACAAAAATAGTAGAGGGATAACTTAAGCTATTACCTAAAAACTTTATAGCTAACTCATGCGGTGTTTTGGGAGCAGCAGAGGTTGGTTTATACATTTTTCCATTGTATTCGATTGTATCTTTAGTTTCTGCGTTAAACTTAATTGGATAATAAAATGTGTTAATATAATTTGCAATATTTGGGTTAGAATAGGTGGTTTTCATCATATGTTTACACCAGCCACACCAATCTGTATAAATATCTATTAAAAATGGTTTAGGTTGTTTTTTATTTAACTCTTGAGCCTCTTTAATAGTTAGCCATTTTACAAGTCCTTCTTCGCTTTGCGAAAAAACATTTAGAGAAAGGGTAAACGCAACTAATACTGATATTAACATTTTCATAATACAAAAGTCCTAATTTTTTTCTAAATTTGTGGAAATTAAAAAACAAAATTATGATAAAAAAATTACTTACTGGTACAATTGCCATTTTAGCATTAACTGTAAATGCACAATCTTTTTCTGCTAAATATAACTTTGCAGCAATGCCTTCTTCTTTAGGGCCAACAACAGACCCAACCCCAGTTCCAACAGTAACTGGTATAACATTTAGTTCATTTATGGCTGTAGGAACAAGTACCTCGGCAGCAGGAGCAGGTCGTTTTTCCTTTGGTGGTTGGCCTACTGGTGCAACTTCAACAGTTGATACATATAGTACAATGACAGGAGCAATTGATTTAGCTAAATACTATAATGTAACAATTACACCTTCAGCAGGTTACTATGTAACATTAAATAATGCAACTTTTACAACTCAACGTTCGAATTCTGGAATTAGAAGTTATGCAGTAAGAACTAGCGCAGATAGTTATACAACTAATTTACCTGCATCTGTTGGAACAAGTACTGTATTATCTATTAATGGTACAAATCAATTCTTTTTTAATTTTGATGCTACCACATCTGCTCAAGCTGCAAATCAAATAACTTTTTCAGATCCAGCTTTTACAAACTTTAATACTGCTTTAACAGTTAGATTTTATGGTTGGAATGCAGAAGGAACAACAGGAACTTTTAGTATTGATAGTGTTATTTTTAATGGTTCAGTTGGTTTAGCAACAGGTTTAGGGTCTGTAAATTTTGATTTAAACTCTAATTTTAACGTTTACCCAGTTCCAAGTAATGACGGTGTATTATTTATTGAAAATAAAAATGCTACAGAAGTTTCTAAAATTGAAATTATGGATATTTTAGGTAATGTTATTCAATCTAATGCATCTACTAACGAATCTAGAATTAAATTAAACTTAGCTAATGTTCCTAGTGGAAACTATTTTGTAAGAATTACATCAGGAAAATCATCTACAGTTAAGAAAATTGTAGTATTTAAATAACTAATTATTGCTTAATAAAAAAGCTATCTCAATGAGATAGCTTTTTTTATGCTTATTTTTCAAGCATTTCGCCAACGTGCTTATCAATGATAAAGGTAAAATCACTTTCAGAAACGGACTTCAATGGAATCCAACGCATAGATTGTGCGCCCTCTTTTTTTTCAGTAAAATCGAATTGAGTAATAGAAGTTTTAAAATTAAGATTTTCTAATGCTTTTACGTAATAGTAAATGCTTATTACCTGACTTTGGTTATTAAACGCCGAATTAACAAAGAAATCAGTAGTATAAAAATGAGATAAAACTTCAATTTTTAAATTGAGCTCTTCCTTAAATTCTCTAATTAAACATTCTTTAGTACCTTCTCCATATTCTAGTCCACCCCCAGGGAATTTAGTGATATTTTTGCCTTTGATGTATTCATCCGATACTAAAACATTAGAATCTTGAATTAAAATACCATAAACTCTAATATTAAAATGCTTCATACATTAAAAGTACAGTTTAAAGAATTGTAAATTGAAGTAAAAAAATAAGGTTATTAACTACTTTTTGCTGAAATAGTTAAAGTTAGTTGTAATTCCTATCGTGTGAGAATTACCTGTTAATGCATATTTAGAAAACCCATAATTGAAATGGAATTTGTAAATTTTCATGCCAAAACCAACAGACAGACCATTTGCAGCTTTTTTATCTGGCAATGCCATTTCTTTACCAGTTCTAAAATTATAAGCCACTCTAATATTGAAATTTTTAGTTAGAATTATTTCAGTTCCAATAACTAAATGCCTTCCAAACTTGTCTAAATTAGCTTTATTCTTTTCTTTTCTTAACTCTTTTGCTGTCTTAATAATAGGTTTATTAGTAAAAGGATCTATATCATTATTTTGATCTTGAGGATTTTCATAGGTCAAATCCCATTTTAATAGTTGATCATACAATGCAATTATTCTAAAAGGAGCTTTTGCTACTTTTTTACTAATTCCTATTTGAAAATTAGAAGGCAATTGTTCCTTAGGTCCAGAACCAGTATAAGTACGCCATTGTTTGCCGTAATTTTTTGCCAACAAAGTTATGGTTAAATTCTTTTTATTATGATATGTAAGCCCTAAATCAACCGCATTTCCAAAAGAATAAAACCCTTCGTAATGAGAATAAATTGTTTTTAACGTTGCTCCTATTGATAAAGTACTGTCAGCATTTATAGGTTTAGCAATTGAAACATTAAACGAATAATCAGCTGCTTTAAAAGTTCCTGTTTTTTCGTCAAATTCATCTCTTCCGTCAAATTTACCATAGTTAAAGTACTGAATACCAGCACCTAAGGTAAAATGTTTTTTAATTTGGTGAGCATACATGAAATTTCCATAGTTTAAATCAGCAACATAATTAACATAATTAAATGCTAATTGCTTGGAACATCCAGGATTTAAAAGAGCAGGATTATTATACGACAAATTAACATCATCATCCCAAATGGCATTTGTAGCACCTCCAAGGGCTGCAGAACGCGCAGGCATTTGTAAATCTAAAAATCGAAAAACTTTTGTTCCTCCAATTTGAGATACTACAAGATGGGTAGTACACATTAATATATAAAAGGCTATTTTTTTCACTAGGTATAATTACGCAATTTTTTTGAAATTATTGCTCAACAAGAAAAAAAATGATAAAAAACTAATAAGAAATTAAGTTCATTGGTATTTCAGTAATTTTAATGAATTCTTTTCCGGAATCTAGAATATCATTATCTTCTTTTTCATAACACCAATTTAGGTTTAAAACTATCTTATTATTTGAAACCACAATACTATTTAAAGTTTTTATAATATCAACAATATACTTTGCGGATGATGAATTAAAATACTCAAACTTAAAATCAACCTTTATTATAATACTGTGAGAAGACTCATTTGATAGAAAATACACATAGTTTTTATATTCATTAATCCAAACCATAATTGGATCAAAAAATTCTCTTACATTTTCCGGCCTTGAATCTCCACAAAATTCTAAAAAATGTTTTTCATAATTAAGTATTACACCAATGGTAGAATTGGTTTGTTGAACTTGAATACTTTCCATAAAATTATTTTTGAATAGTAATTTCTAAAGAAAAGAAATAGGTATCATCATCAATTTGTTTAGCAACATAAGCAATTGGTTCCTTAGATTTTAAAACAATATCAATTAATCCAATTCCCATACCTTGCTTTTCAGACAAATCATTATTGCCTAATTTTTGACGATACAAACTTTTTAATTCTTCATTATTTGTATTAATAATTTCATCTAGCGAGTCTTTTAGTTTTAAAAAATCGTTAGCAGCTACAAAATTACCTGCCCAAACAGAATAACGATTAGGTTCGGATGCAAAAATAAGATAACCATATATAGAATCAGAATCATCTTCTGTTTTAAAAGACAAACCATGATGATTTATGTTTTCCAAACATTCAACCAAAATATTATAACTTTCTTTTACTGTCTTTTTTTTATCAATATGAGATTTTAAGTATTGCTTAAGCGTAACTAAATGAGAATCTACCGCATGGTAATTATAAATTCCAGTATATAAAAACAGAGGGATTAAATTATCCTTCCTCATTATACTTTTTATTTCGTTTGATATAAATTTTTGCTCTCTAAACATGGTATAAATTTAATTTAAAATTATTAAACAATCAATACATTTACATTTTTATTCCTACTACCAACATGTCATCCATTTGATCATTAGTACCTTTCCATTTTTCAATAGTATCTTCCAATATTATTTTTTGTTCGGACATTGGTAAAACAGCAACAGATTCAAACAATTGATATAATCTTTTTGATAAAAACTTTTTATTAGAAACTCCTCCTCTTTGATCAGAAAAACCATCTGTATGCAAATAAATAAGGTCATTTTGAGATAATTGAAAACTATGGTTTTCAAATGGACCATCTCGTTCAGTACCAACACCTCTCACATCAGACTCAAATGCTAAACGCTCAGTATTTCTTACAATTTGTAATGAATTGTGAGCACCAGCATATTCTAACCTAAAAGTGGATTTATTTATTGATAAAATTGCAATATCCATTCCATATTTTATTGTAGAAACATTTTTTCGATTTAATTCAGATAATATTTTTTCATTTAATAAATCTAAAATTATAGATGGAGTTTTATTGATGTTAATAATTTCGTTTAAATAAGCATGTCCCATCATCGACACAAAAGCTCCAGGAACACCATGACCTGTGCAATCTGCCACTGCAAAAATTACAGAATCTTTATTTACACTCAACCAAAAAAAATCTCCGCTTACAACATCTTTTGGTTTATATAAAACAAAATAATTTTTAAACAGAGCCTTCATCTCTTGATCTGAGGGAAGAAGTGCTTGCTGAATATTTTTAGCATACTCTATACTTTCAAAAATTACTTTACTTTTCTTTTCAATTTCATCTTTTTGCAAACTAATTGCTTCATTTTTTTGCGCTAATAGTAAATTAGCTCTTTTCTTCTGCTTATATCCTCTATAAATTACTATTGCCAATAATGCTAAAAGTAAAGCGAAGCCAGAAATGGCATAAATTAATATCTGTTGTTTATTCAATTTTTCTTGAGCCGCTAATAACTCAAGCTCTTTTTCTTTCTTTAAGTGTTCATTAATTTTCCTTTGATTTTCAGCCTCAGTCTTTTTTCTTTCGATTTCGGCTTCTTGAGATTTAATTTTAAGTTCTTGAAGCTGTGCTTCCACACTTAACTTACTAATTTCTTCATGAGATTTTTCATTGTCATTAACTAAAGTACTTATTATATTTAGTGTTTCAATTTCCTTTTTTTGTACAAATTCAGTCTTTGTCTTTTCAATGTTTTTTCTGTTTTTATTGACAGCCTCAATATTCTTTGAAACCACTTCAGCCTCTTTAGTTAAATTACTTCTATTAGCAATAACTAATGCCTTACTAAAAAATGTATAAGCAGTTTCATAATCGCCATATCTAGAATAATTAGACCCAATTCTATTTAAAACTACAACACAAGCTTTATTATCCTTTAATATTTCGAAATTTTTTAATGATTTTTTATAATACGAAACAGCTGGCTCTAACTGGTTTTGCTTTGCCAATAAATCACCAATATCCATATTAGTATAAGCTTCATCTAATTTATTATTAGACTTACTATGAATTTCTGCGATTTGCTTTAAAACTGGTAATTTTTCAGAAGAAGAAAGAGTAGTTAATTTAGACTCTAATTGCTCTAAACTTTGCGAAAAAACAAAACCAGAAAATAAAATATTAATAAAAACAACAAAACGTAAAAAATTCATAGTAAAAATTAAGATAAGAATAAAGACTAGTTCGCCTTACTAAAATATAAATTATTATTTAATAATTGAACAAAATAAAAATAAAGCAATTAATACTAAAATAAATAGCATTAATAATGTAGTAAAGAAACTCTTAAATACTGCTATAATTCAAATTTGAATTAATTCTAAAATTTTTCACTACCCATACTATACTAAGGGTGATAAATAGAAAAAAAGAAATTGCAACCAAATTAATACTGCCAATATTAAAAAACCAAACCATTAATGGGATAGCTAAAAAGAGCCTTAGAATCTCAGAAAACTGGAGCCACTTTTTTGATTCCATTATTCCACTCCAATTAATAATTGAATGCCATAAAAAAAATGCACCAACCCAACGTTGAAGTGTGGTTAATGACGTATCTGATTTTATAACTAACAACATCAATATCATAGATATAATAACTTGTAAAATTAAATAAGGTTTAGCGTTTTTAAACATTACTGTACTATACCTTACTTGATTATCAAGAGTAGTTTCAATTAAATTTTCTTTTGGAGGCAATCCTTGAGGTAACCAGGTTAAAGGCATAAACCAAACTTTAATTTTATCAATCCATCTAGGTGCAGCTACAGCTGTTTTCCATAATATTACGTAATAATGAAAATTTATAGTAATTGGATTCCAAGATTTTGGAGGTGAATACATACCATACAAAACTTTATCAGTTTCTTCCTCAAAAGTGCCAAATATCCTATCCCAAATAATTAAAAATTCACCAAAGTTTTTATCTAAATATTTAAAATTAATTCCGTGGTGAACACGATGATGTGAAGGTGTAGTAAAAATAAACTCTACCCATTTCCATAATTTTCTAATTAATTCTGTATGATGCAAAAACGCTATAAATAAGTGAATACCAGTCATTGCATAAATGTCTACAGGCTTAAACCCAATTAAAGCAATAGGCCAGAAAAAGAAAAAAGAAAAAAGTCGTTGTGTAACACTTGCTCTTAAAGCCACAGCAAAGTTCATTTCTTCTGCAGAATGATGTGGTGAATGTGCAGCCCACATAATATTAACATGATGCCCCCAACGGTGAACCCAATAAAATATAAAATCAACTAATAATAATAAAATTAAAAAATTATACCATGTCATTGGAATACTATCAATTAAACGATAATTTTCCCAAAGATATCCATATGTAACATATACACCTGCTGCCACTAATACATTCACCATTTGGTTACCAATGGCTGTTCCAAAATTTGCAACTAATTCCTGAAAAGTAATTAATTCCTTTTTATAATACCAACATAATCCAACTTCTAATAAGATGAAAAATATTGCTAATGGTGTTAGTAAAGCGTAAATGTTTTGTGAATGTATCATTGTTTAGTAAATTATATAGAGGCTGTGTCAAAAGTCAAGTTTACTGTCATTCTGAACTTGTTTCAGAATCTAGAGATTAGTATCATCCACCTCTTTAGAGATTCCGAATCCAGTTCGGCATGACGATTTGGAACTTTTGATATAAGCACAAATTACCTCAAAAAATTTCTTTAAATAAATTAATCTAAAAAGCCAACTATCTTAAACTCAGTTCTTCTATTTGCTTGGTGTTCCTCTTCAGAACACGTTGGTTTAACAGGTCCTTCGCAAGCACAGCCATTTACAAGTTGAGATTCGCCATAACCTTTACCCGTAATACGCTTTTTATCAATACCTTGGCTTATAATATAAGCTGCACTTGATTTAGCACGTTTATCAGACAAACTTAGATTTGAAGCTTTACTACTTCTACAATCAGTATGTGAACTTAATTCAATAATAATTTTTGGATTATCTTTTAAAATACCTACAAGTTTACTTAATTCTTTAGCTGCATCAGCTCTGATTTCATATTTACTTAAATCAAAATAAATGTTATCAATTTTAATTGCTTTATTAACTTCCATTTTATCTAAGTAAATATCTGTAGTTCCAACTAAATTATCAATATCAGGAACAGTTACATAATCTAGGTTTGATAAATAATCCTTTTGAGTTGCACCAATTTTATATGGCGCTTTTGTATTTAACAAGCCAGTTTTATAATATCCTTTATCATCAGTTTTAAATTCTTGTCCATTTACTACAACAGTTGCATTAGCCAATGGTTTTTTAGTAGCTTTATCGTAAACAAAACCTTCAATGGCTTTTGGAGCTTTAGCTAACAACATATCAATATTTGCGGCTGTTTCTAAAGGCTTAATTAATTCTTTCTTTTGTTTGTACTTATCTGAATTACCAACAAATTCATACTCTTTATTTGGAAATAAATCTGCAGTATATTCTCCATTTTTTTGCTCTAAAGATATTTCTTCACCTGTTTGCACATCCTTAATTTTTAATTTTGATGCCAGTAAATTTTTAGTTAAACTATCTTTTAACTGAATTTTATATGCTTGCTTTCTTGGTTTAGTATTTACAAAAGAATAGATATCATCATCATTATTTTTGTTATTTCTGTTTGATGAAAAATAACCCGCTTTGCCAGATTTATCTAATATAAATCCTAAATCATCCGCACTACTATTAATTGGTGCATTTAAATTTCCATTATTAATCCAATCTCCATCAAACTCAACCGCTGAATATATATCTAATCCACCTAATCCATCTAGTCCATTTGAAGAATAGTATAATTTTCCATCAGAATGCATGTATGGAAATACCTCATTACCTAGTGAATTTATTGTTGGTGATAAATTGAAAGGCTTAGCCCATTCCCCATTTTTTTTAGTACATGCCCATAAATCCATACCGCCAATTGAACCTGGCATATCAGATGAAAAAATTAGCATGTTACCATCTGCACTTAAAGTAGGGTGAGCACAATTGTATTCATTACTATTATACTTAAAAGGCACTTCTTCCTCTATTGTTCCATCTTCCTTAATTTTAGATGTAAATATTTTAAGTTTAATTGTTTTATCACTACTTTTTAAAACCTTACCATCTTCAATATTATTACGAGTAAAATACATTTCTTTTCCATCAGCTGTAAAAGACACTGGCCCGTCATTGTACTTTGTACTAATTTCTTTTGAAAATGATTCAGGTTTTTCGAATGACTTATCATCATTTTGTTTTGAAAAATACAAATAATTAAATCCTTTATTTGTCCAATCGTGTTGCTGAGAAATCCATTGATTGCGTTTTCTATTTGAACTAAATACTATTCCATCTTTATACTTTGCAGGTGCAAAATCGTTATCTTCTGAATTAAGGCTTGCCTCTTTTTTAATTTTCACAAAAGCTGAATCGCGGTAATAATTATCTAATTGCTCGAGTGCTTTGCTGTATGAAGCTATTCGGTTATCCTTAGAAAGCGAAGACGCTATAGTTAAAACTTCTTTTGCTTTCGAATACTTTCCGTTACTCATTAAAGCTTGTGTATAATATACAATATCTTGCCCTTTTGCTTTGCCACTCACAGCAATAATTTCATATAAATTTTCTGCCTTTTCAGTATTATTATTTAAGCGGTAACAATCAGCTAATCTGCGCAAAGCCTCTTCATTATTTTTATCGCGCTTTAAAACACTTTCATACTTAAGTATTGCATCAGAATAAGCGTGTGAAGCAAATAATTTATTAGCTTTAATTAATAAGCCATCTTGTGCAAATATACTTCCAACTACAAAAAAGAATAGCAAAAAACTACTTACTCTTTTATTAGGTATAAATTTTATTAATTTCATTTTATTAATATTTAAAAATTAGTTTTTTTTTATGCAATAAGACTTAGAAATAACGGTTTGAAACAATTTTTTTACCTTTAAATCCAAACAAATAACCTAAAGCAATTTCATGCGAACCTGCAGAAAAATTTTGAATATCAGTTAGAGCATAATCATATGCATAACTTACAATAAATTGAGGATTTACTTGTAAGCCAACAATTGCAGAAGCATCCGCTTTTGAACGGTAAGATACTCCTAACCATAATTTTTCTTTAATTAAAGCATTTAAATTAACATCCATTTCAATAGGAGATGAATTAACAGCTTTAACCATCATTTGTGGTTTTAATTTCAATCCATCACTCACAGTAAATACTCTTCCAATTGTAAAATAGTAATGAAATTTATTTACATCAACTTTAGTACTTTTAATAACATTACCTGCTGCATTAATAGTTACATTGTCATCAATCATACGAGGTATAGATAATCCAGCGTAAAATTTATTAGTATAGTAATACAATCCTGAACCAAAATTTGGCGTTAATACATTTTTTGTATTAACGGTAAATTGTGCATCGTTTGCATCTGTTGTTTGTAATTCAGTAAATTTATTACTTTGACTATGCACGCCAGCCATTAAACCTAAACTTAAACGTCCTTTTTCGCCAACTTTAATTCTATAAGCATAACTTAAATAAACTAAATTTCTATTTAAAACTCCAATTTTTTCATTTAACACACTTAAGCCAACACCCATTTTATTATTAGCTAATGGTCCATGCATTGTAAATGTTGTAGTAGTTGGCCTACCTGCAAAATTTATCCATTGTTGACGGTGTAATGCTGTAACTGACAATGCTTCTTTACTGCCAGCATAACCAGGATTAACAAACATTTCGTTGAACATATACTGAGTAAACATAGCATCATATTGTGCATTTACTTTTAATGCTGCCAAATTTATTATAATAAGGGATAAAAATATTTTTTTCATTTTATTTGATTTAAAAATTTATAACCATTTACATTTTATACTTATTCTCTATTTAAAAACAATTTTAATAATAATATTGAAAACTAACCACAAATATCCGTTTTAAGGTAAAAAATTCAACTTTATCGGTAGCCCCTCATTGTTTAAAATGCTAGTATTGCATTACAACATAACCTGTTTTGGGTTTTTCATCGTTTTTATTTAATTCAAGAATATAAAAATAGGTTGCAGCAGGTAATTTTCCAGATCCAAAAGAGGCAGAACTAACATTTGGAAATCCTCCCCAACTGTTATCATATTGTTTCTTACTATAAACCAAATTCCCCCAACGATTAAAAACTTTTAATTCATTATTTGGATAACTCTCCAAGCCTAAAATAACAAATGTTTCATTTTTAGGATCACCATCTGGAGTAAATCCATTTGGAATAAATAATTGATTATTAATTTCAATATTTTTTCTAATTGTATCTTTACAACCAAATGCATTGCTAGTTATCAATGTAATTACATAATTTGCAACTGTTTCAAACGTATTTGTTGGATTTTCTATTACTGAAGTATTACCATCTCCAAACAACCAATTATATGAACTTGCATTACTTGAGGTATTATCAAAGTTAACAAGAGTTCCAACAGTAATTGGGGATTCTGGGGAATAATTAAAATCAGCAATTGGATAACTTCCTACAACAATAGCATTGGCTGTATTGTTAAAAGTAGCAGTACAACCATTATTTGTGGTTGCAGTTAAAGAAA